>JAYUYW010000337.1:0-19898 GCA_043752325.1 Rhodanobacteraceae bacterium
TGGCTATGGATGCGCGTCATGGCAAACCTCGACATGGTCGTCCACCTGCGTCGCTGCGGTAGCGACTCGCCGGCGATTGCGATTGCGCTCGCACTCGCGAAGCGTTTGCAGGCGCATCTGCTCGGACTGTATCTGGTGCCGCTCGCGCCGGCCGCGTTCGCGTCGCCGGAAGCGGTGGCGTTGCATGTTGGCGAGTCCGACAAACTGTTCCGCGACGCCGAAGCTCAAGCAACATGGTGGAGCGGGCTGCTGGCCGAGCAAGGCATCAACGGCGAATTCCAGGTGGCGCAGGGCGAAAGTGTCGATTCGCTTTGTCATGCCTCGCGCTGGTGTGATGTGGTTGTTGTCGAGCGGCCTATATTGAATCCCGATGCACCGGTCGGCTGGGGTATCGTCTCGCGTACTGTATTCGGTGCGTCGGCACCAGTAATGGTAGTGCCTGACACGACCAAACTTCGCGAAACCGGAAAGAACGTCCTGGTCGCATGGAACGGCAGTCGCGAAGCGATGCTGGCCATGCGCGGCGCGCTGCCGTTGCTGCGACGCGCACAACGAGTCAGCATGGTGCTGGGCGATGTATCGCCGAGTCCGCTCGGCTTCAGCTACCTGCCCAAGCTTGACCCAAAAGCGTTTCTCGCCCGCCACGGCATTGAAGCCACCTTCCAGCAGATGTCGAACGACAAGGAATCGGGCGCGACCTTGCTCGACCACGCGCGCGCCATCGATGCCGACATGATCGTGATGGGAGCCTGGGGCAGTTCGCGAATCAGCGAACTGGTGCTTGGCGGTGCAACCCGCCATCTTTTCCAGCACAGCGACATTCCCTTGCTGGTGGCGCACTGATGGCTGCCGCATCGTCGCTTTCTCGCCCGGTGCCCGTGTTGCACGGGGAACGCGTGATGCTGCGCGTGTGGCGGCGCGAAGACGCAGAAGCGATGTTCAAAAATTTTTCCGACCCGGTGTTCATGCGCTACTGGAGTCGCGCCGTCTACGCCGATGTTGCCGAAGTACGTGCGTATCTCGACCTGCAATTGGCCGACTTGGCGCGCTTCGAGTTCTATCCGTGGGCACTCACCTTGCAGGGCGATGACACACCGGTGGGCAACTGCACTTTGTTCGGCATTGATCGCGACAACCGCCGCTGCATGTTGGGCTATGGATTGAACCCTGCGTTGCATGGGCGAGGATTGGCCAGCGAAGCGGTGAAATTGGCGATCAACTATGCGTTCGACGAAATCGGCTTGCATCGAATAGAAACTGACATCGACCCGCGCAATACGCCTTCATGCCGCCTCGTAGAGCGGCTCGGCTTCCAGCGCGAAGGGTTGCTGCGCGAACGCTGGCACGTGAACAACGAGGTCTGCGATTCGGTGCTGCACGGGTTGCTGAAGACCGATCCAAGGTAGGGTAGTCGGCCCGCAGCTGCGCAACGTCGCAAGGGCAACATGGCCGACACAAGTTCCAGCACGAACGCCTCGCCGCCCGCCAAACGCGATTTGAGCGGCGACGCGATCACGGGAATTTTCCAGTCGCAGCACGCCGCGGCTATCGCCAAGCGCGATGGTTTCGACTACGACCAGCGCATCACTCTGCTCGAAAATCTGCGCGACACGATCAATCACCGCCAGCCTGAAATCGTCGCCGCATTGGCCAAGGATTTCCGCAAGCCGGAAAGTGAAGTGCTGCTGACGGAAATCTTCCCGGTGCTGCAGGAAATCGCGCACACCAAAAAACATTTGAAGTCCTGGATGCGTCCACTGCGTGCGCCGGCAACGCTTGGCGTGCTCGGCACTCGCGCATCCGTGCAGTCTCAGCCGCGCGGCGTCTGCCTGATCATTGCGCCGTGGAATTATCCATTCAACTTGGCGCTTGGTCCGCTGGTGTCGGCGCTCGCTGCCGGCAATCGCGCCATCATCAAGCCATCGGAAATGACACCGGCAACATCGGCATTGATTGCATCGATTGTTGATGAGGTTTTCCAGCTGGATCAGGTCACTGTCCTCGAAGGTGACTCGAAGGTCGCCGAACAACTGCTGGCATTGCCGTTCGACCACATATTCTTCACCGGCAGCCCCAAGGTGGGCAGCATCGTCATGGCGGCCGCCGCAAAAACGCTGGCGTCGGTGACGCTGGAACTGGGCGGGAAATCGCCGACGATTGTTGGGCCGACTGCAAAACTCGACAAGTCGGTTCGCAACATCGTCTGGGGCAAGTTCGCCAACGTAGGCCAGACCTGCATCGCACCCGATCACGTGTTCGTCCATCGAGATATCGCCCCTGAGTTCAACCAAGCGATGCAAGCCGAGATTGATCGGGTCTACGGAGCCAGCCCGGAAGCGCGCAAGGCGAACAAGGATTACGCCCGTGTCGTCAACGACCGTCACACCCAACGCATCATCGGTCTGATCGACGATGCCAAGGCCAAGGGCGCTCAGATCATCGGTGGCGAAATCGATGCCAGCGAAAACTTCATCGGGCCGACGCTACTAACCAACACCACGCTGGAAATGGACGTCTCCAGCGAGGAACTGTTCGGCCCCATCCTACCGATCATCGAATACGACGACATCGACCAGGTCATTGCGCGCATCAACGCGAACCCGAAACCGCTGGCGATCTACATCTTCGAGCAGGACCAGGACTTGGCCGACCGCATCGTCGCGAGGACATCGTCAGGCAGCGTCTGCATCAACATCACCATGTTGCAGTTTCTGCACCCAAACCTGCCATTCGGTGGCGTCAACAACTCCGGCCTCGGTGCCGCCCACGGCATCCACGGTTTCCGCGCGTTTTCGCATGAACGTGCCGTGCTGCAAAATCGCTGGTCGATCCTGCACTGGCTCTTCCCGCCCTATACCGGCACGGTCAAGCGCCTGATCGCGCTAGTGGTGCGCGTATTGGGCTGATTTGCGCGGTCAAAAACCGCCGCACGGTGCCACAAAAAGCCCGCTCGCCATTCCGAGAAAGGCAACCACCAACGCGGAGTGGTGGCAGATAGCGCTGCAGAGTTGGGGTAAAGTTTGGGCCCGTTCCGAACCAATCCAACTGGCGATGGCGACCATCAACAACAACAAACTGGACCGTGTGGTAGCCGATGCGCGGCGTGCTGCAGAGCAGCGTGGGCATGGCTATAGGGAACGTGCGCTGGGCATGTATCCGTGGGTGTGCGGGCGTTGTGCGCGCGAGTTTTCGCGGGTCAATGTCAGTGAGCTGACCGTGCATCATCGCAATCACAATCACGACGACAATCCATCCGATGGCAGCAACTGGGAATTGCTTTGCATCTATTGCCACGACAACGAGCATTCGCGTTACATCGATTACACCGGCGTTGGTGCCGGACGTGCGGAAGACGCGGTTGCATCGGCGAAAGCCAATCCGTTTGCGAACCTGAAAGAGCTGATGAAGCGATGATGCGTCGCCCAACTCGTGCACCTTCCGTCGAAACCAGTGGCCGATTCCGCCATGACTGAGCTGATCTTCCGCAACGCCACGCACGACGATGTAGACGTCATCGTCGTGCTGGTGCAATCGGCTTATCGTGGTGACGCCAGTCGAGCCGGCTGGACGACCGAGGCCGATATCCTCGATGGCCAGCGCATTGATGCGTCGATGCTGGAAGCGATGCTCGCAAATCCGGCCGCGACATTCCTGCTCGGCGAGCGCGATGGCAAGCTGATCGCCTGTTGTGAGTTGCAACACAAGGGCGACGCGGCGTACTTCGGCATGTTTTCGGTTGTACCGGCCGAGCAGGGCAGCGGGATCGGCAAGGTCGTGCTCGCCGAGGCCGAGCGCATCGTTCGCGACCAGTGGCAGTGCTCGCGTCTGGAGATGACCGTGATCGATGTGCGGGATGCATTGATCGCTTGGTACGAGCGGCGCGGCTACAGTCGCACAGGGCTGCATTCGCCATTCCCGTACGGCGACCCGCGGTTCGGGGTTCCGTTGCGCGATGACCTGCGATTCGAGACCTTGCGCAAGACCTTCTTGCGCTGAAGGGGGGTCGGGAACGGCATGCAATCGCAGCCGGAGCGCGCTATCTGGCATCCTTGTCCACCATTCTCGTTGTCGCGTCGGCATCCGCCCACGCCTGCCCATTCGATGCCGATCAAGCCGTTCGCCAGCTTCGCTGAACCTGCCGCAAGCCAAGCCTATGCCAAGCCCTCAGTCGGCACGGCTGTTGATCGCATCCTTGTTGTCTACGCCAGTCAGACTGGTTTCGGCGAAATGCTGGCGGCGCAAACGGCGACTTCATTGCAGAAAGCTGGGGTCGACGTGGTATCGAAGTCGTTGGGTGAACTGGACCTCGGCAGCCTGTTGCTAGCCTCGCGCATATTGCTCATCGCCAGTACCACAGGCGAAGGCGATCCGCCGGATACGGCATATGCCTTCATCCGCAAAGTGATGGGCCAGCGTCGCGATCTGTCGCACCTCAGCTACGGCCTACTCGCGCTGGGTGATCGCGAGTACGAATTTTATTGCGGTTTCGGCCACCAGCTTGATACGTGGCTACGCGAACAAGGCGCCTTGCCACTGTTCGACATGATCGAGGTCGACAACGGCGACGCGGCCACCTTGCGAAACTGGCAACACCAGATCGGTGCGTTGACGGGTGCGGTCGATCTGCCCGATTGGGAAACGCCGACGTACGCGGACTGGAAACTGGCCGAACGTGTACTGCTGAATCCCGGAAGCATTGGGGGGCCGGTATTCCATGTGGCGCTGACCCGCAGCGATGCGCCGATGGATTGGCGTGCTGGCGATATCGTCGAGATCGGGCCGCAAAATTCGGCGGTCGATGTGGACCAGTTCCTCGCTGCACTTTCGCTCAATGGCAATGTTCGGGTTGGCAGCGAGTTGCTGAAAGATCGCCTCGCTCGCGCCGCAATGCCGCCGCTGGCCGACGTACGTGGATTGTCGGCGCAGGCGCTGACCGATGCAGTCACCGACCTTCCGCATCGCGAGTATTCAATTGCGTCAGTGCCCGAGGACGGCGCCGTACATTTGTTGATTCGCCAAGTACGTCGGCCCGATGGCCGGCTTGGCATCGGCGGTGGCTGGTTGACCGAGCATGCAACCGTCGGTAGCGACATCAAGGCGCGCATTCGCGCCAACCCGAATTTCCGCGCGCCGGAAGATGCGCGACCGCTGATTCTGATCGGCAACGGTACCGGCATCGCCGGTTTGCGCGCCTTGCTGCACGAGCGTGTGAAGATGGGCCGACATCGCAACTGGTTGCTGTTCGGCGAGCGCAATGCCGCACATGATTTTTACTACGGCGACGAGATTCGCGGCTGGCTCGAACAAGGAAAAATCGAACGACTGGATCTGGCCTTCTCGCGTGACCAAACCGAGCGCATCCACGTACAAGGCCTGGTCGCCGATGCTGGCGAAGCGCTGCGCAAATGGGTTGGTGACGGTGCGTCGATCTACGTCTGCGGCAGCCTGGAAGGCATGGCGCCTGGCGTGCACGCGGCGCTACTCGATACTCTGGGCAGTGCAGGTCTGGAACAGTTGACCGAACAAGGCCGCTATCGTCGCGACGTCTATTGATCGCGCGATCCAGCGCTCTCCGAACGGAAACCGACTCATGCCCGCACTTGGCTGGGGAATCCTCTACACGTGTTTTACACTGGCAAACCCATTCGGAGAGTTCGATGTCGCAAGCCCAGCGCTTTTTCCTGTCGATTGATGACCTCAGCGCCGCCCGTGGCGACAGTTCGGATTTATCGTTCCAGGGCACGTCCCCGAGCAGTTTCGGGGTGGCATTAACCGAAGCCCTGCGTGAGCCGACCTTGTGGAAGCGCTGGCAGAAAATGCAGGACGATCCCGATGACGTCGACCATGCGATGAGTGCCAGCGATCCGAATGCGACCGTCGAAGCGGAACTGCAAGGCAGCCACTGCCGGGCCCGTGTAGTAACAACGCTGCCGCATTCAGTTCTCAAGCATCGATTGACCTTGCTGCTTGGTCACCATTGGAAACTGCATGACGTCAGTAACGTTTGATCGCACGCAGCGTCCATTGCACTGGTCATTCCTGCGGCGGCAGGAATAACGAAATGAAAGACTAACCGGCCACCCCGTACTTTCGACCGCGCCGGTAGTTGCACTTCTCGTTTACGATTCCAGCCATCGACGATGGGAATCGAAAATGAAACAACTGCACTTTTGCATTGCCGCGCTGGCGCTTACGTTTTCATTCGGCGCGTTCGCCGCCGACAAAGACAATGACAAGAACAAGGACGAGGAAGACAAACCCGCTCCGTGGGATATCACTGCGGCTCACGGCAAGACCAAGTCGGTCAGTTTCACGACCGACGAGGGAACCTGGATGGACCTGGACGTGAGTCCGGATGGTCGCCAGATCGCTTTCAGCCTGTTGGGCGACATCTATCTGCTACCGATCAGTGGCGGCAATGCCAAGCGCATCAGCTCTGGCCCGGCCTGGGACGTGCAGCCTCGCTACTCGCCGGACGGCAACGAAATCGCCTTTGCCTCCGATCGCGCAGGCGGCAACAACCTGTGGCGAATGTCGGTTACCGGAGCCAGCCCGGTCCAGGTGTCGAAGGAAGATTTTCGCCTGATGAACAACCCAGCCTGGACACCGGATGGCCAATACCTGATCGGCCGCAAACATTTCACTGGCGAACGTTCGCTCGGCGCGGGTGAGCTGTGGCTATTCCACAAGAGTGGTGGGGCCGGACTGCAACTGACCAAGCAGAAAAACGATCAGCAGGACTTGGGTGAACCGGCGGTCAGTCCGGACGGGCGCTACGTCTATTACTCCGAAGACGCGACCGAAGGCCCGAATTTCCAGTACAACAAGAATCCGCACGAAGGCATTTACGCCATTCGGCGGCTGGATCGCCAGGACGGCGAAATCACGACCATCGCGTCAGGCGCTGGCGGTGCCGTGCGTCCGCAACCGTCGTCAGACGGCAAATCGCTGGCCTTCGTGCGGCGTGATCGCGCCAAAAGCGTGCTCGAGAAACTCGACCTGGAATCCAACCGCATCGAGCCATTGTGGGATGGCCTGTCGCACGACCTGCAGGAAGCCTGGGCGATCTTCGGGCCTTACGCCAATTTCGCCTGGACGCCCGATTCGAAATTCATCGTGATCTGGGCCAAGGGAAAGCTGTGGAGTGTCGACTCGACCAGCGGCGCACAAACGGAAATTCCGTTCTCTGCCGCTGTTGTACAGACCGTTGCCGAACCATTGCGATTCGAGCAAAAGCTCGACCGTGGCAGCTTCGAGCCGAAGATGATCCGCGATGTTGCGACCAGCCCGGACGGCAAGACGCTGGTATTCCACGCGGTCGGCAAGCTGTGGAAAAAATCTCTACCTAATGGCACGCCGCAACAACTGACGGTGGCAAGCCCGGCGGAGCAGTATCAGCCAGCCTTCAATCGCGATGGCAGCAAGTTGCTCTTCACCACGTGGCAGGACCAGCAGCAGGGCGACATCGCCGAGCTCGACATGGCGAGTGGATCGGTCCGCGAGATCGGATTGCGTCCCGGCTTCTATTACAGTCCCAGTTATTCGCCGGATGATCGGCTTGTCGTTTATTCGCGCAGCAAGGGCAATTCGCTGACGGGCCAACTCAATAACGGTGAGACCGGAATCTATGTCGTCGGCACGAACGGAGGCAACGCCAAACGCATCGCGAAAAACGGCGGCGATCCGCAATTTTCTGCTGATGGCA
Source organism: Rhodanobacteraceae bacterium (assembly GCA_043752325.1). Lineage (GTDB taxonomy): Bacteria > Pseudomonadota > Gammaproteobacteria > Xanthomonadales > Rhodanobacteraceae > Dokdonella. Next base: position 7,706 of record JAYUYW010000337.1, read on the forward strand.
AACGCATTTACTTTCTCACCGGCGACGGGCTCAAGAAGAAGTTGATGAGCGTCGGACTCAACGGCGAAGAGCCGCGCGAAGTGTTTGACCTGAAGTACGTCAACGCAGCCAGCATCAGCCCTGATGGCAAGTGGGTCGCGTTTACCGAATTATTCAACGGCTACGTCGCGCCCCTGCCCGCAATCGGCAAGAGCATCGAGCTGACCAAGGAAACCAAGGCGCTGCCGGTGTCCGCGGTATCGACCGACGTCGGCTCGTACCTGCACTGGTCGGCCGATTCGCAGAGCCTGCACTGGATGGTCGGCAACAACTATCACAGCGTTGCGCTGAAGGATTCCGTTGCGTTCCTCGGTGGCGCGAAAGGCAAGGATCGTCCGTCGACGAGCACCTCGATCGGACTCAGCGTGCCGATGGACAAACCCATCGATGTGTTCGCGTTCACGCATGCGCGCCTGGTCACGATGCGCGATGCCGATGCCGGCACGCAGGACGTGATTGAAGACGGCACGCTTGTCATCGATGGCGACCAGATCAAGGCGGTCGGTGCGACTGGCAGCGTCACCATTCCCGCCAATGCGCGGGTGATCGACGCGACCGGCAAGACCATCGTGCCCGGCTACGTCGACGCCCACGCGCACGCGAACCACTTCACCCAAGGCGTGGTCCCGCAGCAAAACTGGAGCTACTACGCCAACCTCGCCTTCGGCATCACGACCATGCACGATCCTTCGGCAACGACGGAAACCGTTTTCTCGCAGGCCGAGCTGGTCAAAACTGGCGAGCTGGTCGGGCCACGCGTGTTCTCGACTGGCACCATCCTTTACGGTGCCGATGGTGACTTCAAGGCGGTCGTCAATTCGCTGGACGATGCGCGCGCCCACCTGCGCCGCATGAAAGCCAACGGCGCCTTCAGTGTGAAAAGCTACAACCAGCCGCGCCGCGACCAGCGCCAGCAGATCAACCAGGCCGCGCGCGAGCTGGGCATGCTGGTGGTCGAGGAAGGCGGCTCCACCTTCAATCACAATATGACCATGGTTGTCGACGGCGTCACCAGCATCGAACACAACATTCCGGTCGCACCGCTCTACAAGGACGTGATCGACTTGTGGAAGCAAACCGATGTGCGCAACACACCGACGCTGGTAGTCAGCTACGGCGGCCTCAGCGGCGAATACTGGTGGTACTCACGCGACGATGTGTGGGAAGACAAAAAGCTCAACCGCTTCTACCCGCGCGAAGCCTTGGACGCACGCGCGATCCGCCGCGAGACCGCACCCGATTGGGACTACTACCATGTCGAAGTCGCCAAGGCAGTGAAGAAGCTGCGCGATGCTGGCGTCAAGATCCAGACCGGTGGCCACGGCCAGATGCAGGGGCTTTCACTCAACTGGGAAACGTGGCTGCTGACCCAGGGCGGCATGAGCAACTTCGAGGCGCTGCGTGCCGCGACCATCGATGGTGCCGATCTGCTTGGTTTGTCGAAGGAATTGGGTTCACTCGAACCGGGCAAACGCGCCGACTTCGTCGTCCTGAACAGCAATCCGCTGGAAGCAATCCGCTCGACCATCGATACGCGCTACGTGGCAGTGAATGGCCGCGTCTTCGATGTCGATGCCGACATGGCCGAAGTGGATGGACTTGGCCGCAAGGCGCCGACGTTCTACTGGCAAATGCATCAGTCCGGCCAGAACTCCGGCATCGAGTATGGCCCGACCGCGCCCTGCCATTGCCCAAAATCGGGCGCCTTGCACACGCACTGACTATCACAAGACTTCACCGCAGATCGTGCGATTCGCGCAACCATAGGTAAATTGATCAAGCGCAAGGCATCCATCACCCGACCTGGGTAGCCCACGAGCAGCCGCCTGACCCTCGAGGGCGTCGAAACTGCTCCGTTCATCGGTCTGCATGACTCGACACTCACGTCAGGATGCTCTTAGCGGCACGTTTTTGGCACGATCGTTGCAGCCGACTACGCTGCGCTGCAAGGGGTTTGAGCGCAATCACCGCGGCTTTACGCTTGGGGACTGCGTCGATGAGCACGCCGACCGACAAGGAATACGAACTGAAACGACTGCGCTTTCGGCAGCGAATCATGCTGTTCGTCATCTCCTGCTGCGCTGTTGACGTTGGCCTGCTTGCCGCTTTCGCTGCGCTGGGCACAATCAGCGGCTGGCTGGTCCTTGCCTACGGCGTCGTCGGGTTCGGGGCAACCGGCACTGCCCTCGTCGCGATTCGAACCGGTGTCAGCCAGCGTTTTGCCGACCCGTACATGACCTCGTTCCAGTTGGCAGCAGCCAGCCTTCTGCAACTGGGCGGCGTGGTGATGGCGCCGCAAATTGCACTGGTTTTCCTCAACAACCAGTTCGCGATATTCACGATGGGCACGTTTCGGCTACGCAAGGTGACTCCCGTCATCCTGTTGGCGATTATCGTCGCAATCGTTGTGTTGCTGTCCATTTCCGGTGCCTTGCTGGTTTGGACGCATGGCCTGAAAGTTTCGGTGACCACCAGTCGCGGCGAGCTCTTGCTGTTCTGGATCAGCTATATGACGACGCTGGTGCGCTCCAACATGATCGCCTGGTTCGGCAGCGCCACGCGGCAACGATTGGGACAGCGCAATCGCGAACTGGCCAGGAACGTGGAGCATGCCAATTACCTGGCCAGCCACGACGGCCTGACGGGGGTGTTGAACCGTGCGACCCTGCTCGGCCTGATGGCAGCCAGCCACGACGGCAGCAAAGGATGCGTCGTATTGCTCGACCTCGACAATTTCAAGCAGGTCAACGACCGCTACGGCCATCTGGTTGGCGACCGCGTGTTGGAACGCTTTGCGCGAGAGGCGCGGCAGTGCCTGCGCGATGGTGACCTGATCGGTCGCTACGGCGGCGAAGAATTTGTCATCGTGTTTCGCAACGCCGATTGTGCGCATGCACAGTCGGAGCTGGATCGATTGCTGGCACGCATCGCCGAACTGGACTGGAGTGACATCGCGCCAGGGCTGAGCCTTACCATATCCGGCGGCTTCAGCGCGCCGGGCGCCGGGGAACACGTAGAAATCGTTATCCATCGCGCCGACGTGGCGATGTACGCGGCGAAGAATCTCGGCGGCAATCGCGCCCTGCCCTTCGATGCGTCACTGGACGGAACACTGGTCGCCAAGCCGTCTGGCGACCCTCCAGCCTCGCCTGCTACCAGCGGCTGAGCTTGAGCTGCGCTTCGGTCGCGTCGTTGGCAGGTCGTGCAACCAATCCGCCAGCGGCAGACAGCGTCACCTCGAAACGGCCGTTATCGAGCAACGGCAGGAACGCGGCGCTTCCGTAATCGGCGTCGACCCATGGCAACCATGTCGGGAATCGTTGCTTGATATCGGCCAGGTCGAACAGGTCATCGGCGGACAGGTCAACCGCCGTCATCGGCTTGGTCGTGTCCTCGATCTTGCGATAGCGACCACTCAGCCGATCCAGCCGATACAACGGTTGCGCACCCAGCAGCAGCGCAGTCGAGCGCCATTTGATGATGCGCGCATCGAGTTGCCACTGGTCGCCCTGGATCTCGGCACTGCGCCGGCTGCCGTCGGGAAAGGTCAAGTCAACTGCATATCGCTGCGGAGCGAGCTGGCGCGTCTCCACCGTCGCAACCCTCGCCTCGCTGCCGAGCCTGTGATAGCCGCGCAGCATGGTCGCGACCAAACCAAACGTGACGCCAATCGCCAGCGTCAGCAACATCCACAGGCCACGCCAACTGGCAGCACCGCCGCGCCGTTCGCGCAGGCAACGTTTGACCGCAAAGCCGTGCGACAACGCGCGCAGGGCAAAAATGGCAGCGATCACATAGATCGCGATGACGATGACATGCATGGACATGCCAAGCAGGATAACCGGGATGCCTCGAACAAGCGCGGGTCGACGTAGCGCAAAATCTGCCGGTAGCCGACTGATCCGTTACAGCCACCGCTGCGGGATCGGTATGGACATTGCGGCGACTTCAGCGGACCGTGAGAAGCGCCGTGCGCCAATCGTTACCGTTGCCTACTCCGAAAGATCCCGCCGATTTCAAACAAGTTCAGCTGCTCACGTTCACACCAAGCTGACGTTCTCCTTGATGGCCAGCCGCCATCGGCTCCCGTCAAGGCGTTGTCGATGGCTCGGACTTCAATCGCTCATATTCGATCGCTGCTTTTCCAGCGCGAGAAACTTCTCCTGATTTCCGCAATGCCTCGGCAAGGTTAAACCAGGCTTCGGGTCGCCGGGGTTGCAGCTCGGCCAACGCAGCCCATTGGTCTGCCGCCGCTACGAATTCGCCGACGCGCATCAACGCGTCGCCCAGTGCGAAGCGTCCTTCGGCGCGATGCGGGTCAATCGTAACTGCGTGCTGCAAGCGCGCCACTGCGTCTGTTGAACGTCCAAGCTTCAACAAGGCAACGCCAGAGCGCAGGTTGGCGAAGCGGTTGTCCGGATCGCTTTCCAAGACCTGTTCGAACAGCGATTCAGCCTCAGCGAAACGCCCGTCCCGTAGTAAGCCTTCGGCGCCTTGCAACGCATCGCGCACATCGAGCATCAACTTTGGATCTGCCAGACCGGCAGGCGCTTCAGTAATTGCCGCGCCGACACCCACGTAGCCTAGGCTGCGTAGGCGCTCCATCGCTTTCTCGTCAGCCTGGCCAATCGCGATGGATGTTTTCCGTGACTTGGCCGCGTCGAGCGCGAGTGTCAGGCGGTCTGCCACTTCGGTTCGGGTTTGAGCCAGGTTGTCCTGCTCACCAGGAACGGCACCTGTTGCGTATAGCTCAAGATTTGGCGCATCAATCAACTTCCACTCGCCATCGCGCCACGCGGTCAGCGGTGACCAGCCGTAGTAAGTCCATGGCAACCATGTTTCGCTATAGGCTGGATGCACCCGGATGCTCCCTGAGTCGAGGCCTTCGGCCAAGCTGATACCGTCCGTTCCGCTCATGCCATCAATGCCAAGCAACGCCAGGATGGTCGGCGCGATATCGATCAACTGAACCGGGTCCGCGCCAATTGCATGCTTTATTTTTCCGGGCCAGTTGAGAATCAACGGGACTTTCATCGTCGAGTCGTAGACGAAATAGCCGTGCGTCTTTTCGCGGTGCTCGCCAAGTGCCTCTGCATGATCGGCAGTGACAACGATCAGCAGCGGACGCGACCCGCTGGCTGCGCGAACCTGTTCGATCAGCTTGCCCAGCCAGTAGTCGGTGTAGGCCACTTCGCCATCGTAAGCGCCGCGTTCGCCGGGTTGCCAGAACTCCCTCGGCGGCTGGTACGGATCGTGTGGATCGTAGAAATGGACCCAGTCGAAGAAGGGCTTGTCTGATGGGTTTGCGGCCAGCCATGTTTCGACGGCAGCGACTGTCTCTTCGGCACGGCGTTCAACCCAACCTTCATCTCCGTTGGTCATCACGTCGTCGTAGTGGTCGAAGCCGCGATCAAGTCCGAACATCCTCTGCAACGGGAAGCCGCTGACAAACGCGGCAGTTCTATAGCCTTGTTGACGCAATATTCCCGGCAGCAGGGGTAACGTCGCAGGGACCAACTGGCCGTTGTCGTGAACGCCGTGGCGATGAGGCAATTCGCCGGAAAGAATTGACGCATGAGCAGGCAAGGTCAGAGGCACCGGGCTGATTGCGCCAGTGAATGCGTGCCCTGACATAGCCAACTCATCGATGACGGGCGTGTCATTGCGGCCACCGATGAAGCCCAGGCTGTCGGGGCGCAGCGTGTCGATGGTCACCAAAAGCACGTTCGGCGCAGGTTCGCGCGTGCAGGCAATCAACGTGACTAGTGGAACGGCGCAGGCCAGCGCAAGTCGAATGAATTTCATCCCATCAGTGTAGCCAACGTTCGGTGATGACCACTCGCGAAACGCGTCATGTATGCGTCGTATGCCGATACATACGCCGGACGGCACATGGCCAATGCCGTCGAAACGGATGCATTTTGCGGCGCTGGCTGGCAGAATGTCGGGGCAGCCCATCTGCTGCGCCTACCCGGGGACACCTGATATGTTGACTTCAAAGACGCGTATCGTCGCCGGACTGGCGATCTGTCTGCTGGCTGGCGGTGCTTTTGCTGCAAATCGTTCCAGTCCCGACTTCGTGCCGACGCGCACCGGTCCGGTTCCCGCAGGTGGTGGCAGTTGTGGCACGCCTGTGAATGTGACTCCGCTGCCGTATTCGTCGGCAGGAAATAGCTGCGGCGGCACGAATGCAATCACGAACTATGGCGGGGCCTGCAACGTTGCTCTTCCATTCCCGTATCCGGGACCAGAGGATGTCTACCGTATTACGGTAGGTGCGACCAACAGCCTGAATATCTCGGCCGTCGTGGCGGGAAGCGCCGGCGATCTAGCCCTGTTTCTCGTTGGTGGTACCTGCGGTAGCGGTGCCGGATGCATTGCACCCTCGAACGACACGATTGGCCCGGGTGCTGGTCCGGAAGTTATTCCGGTTCAGACCAACATCGCCGCCGGAACCTACTTTATCTACGTGGACTCGTACTACGCCGTCGGCAATGCGGCGAGTTGTGGTACTTACACACTCAATGTAACCGGTTCGTTGCCGGTGACAATCACCAACTTCAGCATCGACTGAAGTCACTCACGCCAGCCAGTGCCTAACACTGGCTAGCTCGCGAGCGAGCCCCATGTTTTCCACTCGATGCGCACTGGTTAGCGCTGCGTTGCTATGCACAAGTTTCGTCCACGCCGAAACGCTGAAGTTTACCGAACGGAATGCGCACTTCACGCCAGTGTTCCAGTTCCAGACCATACGCCATGCGTTCGAGTTGACCAACGCCGGCGACAAGCCCCTTCGATTGCTACGCGCCGAGCCACGTAGCGGTCGTGGAACCGTTTCTGGCGTGCCCGCGACGATTGCCGCAGGCGCAAGCTTTTCCATTACCGTGGACCTGCCAGTCGGTTCAGCCCTCGGAGTTACCTCGTCGCGGTTTGCCCTGTTCACCGATGAGCCTGACGTTGAGCGCTACCGTTTTTCGCTGAGCGGTTTCGTCCAGAACGCGTTTGAGCCGGAAGTTTCATTGCTGGATTTCGGCGATGTTCGTCGTGGCACGAAAGCGGAGCGCACGCTGGACCTCAACACCCGCGAAAGCGCCGACTGGAAGCTGACCGGCGTCGCCGACGCACCAGACTTCGTCAAGGTGTCCGTGAATGGTCACAGCGTCAACGCCACCCTGCTTCCCTCCGCGCCCCTGGGATTTGTGATCGGTGAAGTGGTGCTGACGACATCGCTGGCAAACCAGCCGGAAGTGGCCGTGAGTCTGCGTGGCTACGTCGCCGGCGAGTTACAACCGGCGGCGCGCGCCTTGAGCCTGGGAACGGTGGAAATTGGCAGCACTGCGAGCGCGAAGCTTGCGATTCGATCCAGCAAGTCCGCGGACCAGCCCCTGATACTTACTTCGTCTGCTCCCGCGCCTTGGCGACTGAAAACCATGGCGTGCAAACCGGTATCGAACGACTGCACCGTCGTTGAAATTTCGGGTCAACCGACAGATGGTGGACCGTTCACCGGCGAGCTATTGGTAAAGAGGGCCGGCAGTGCCGAGCCAGCATTATCGATAAGGTTTTTCGGCATCGCGCTGAAACCTGGGCAAGTTGTGCGCGATGTACTGGCAGCCAACAACGACGCTCCCGAAACCGAATCGGTCGACAAGGCTTTCGCCGAGGCGACGCAGCCGAAAGCAGGGAACGGCCTAGGCACCGCGACACCCGCTACCGGCACACGCAGCGCAGAGGGTGCCGGGCCGGTACGCCTGAATTGGTCGGCCAAGGATGAGGCGAAAACGTTCGGCTATCTTATCTATCGCGCCAGCGATCGGGCAGGTCCGTTTGTGCGTGTGTCCAGGGACATCATCCAGGTGTCCAAGGTGTCGGCAAATGAGAATCGCTATGAATTCATCGATAGCGATGTTCAGACGGGACAGACCTACTTCTACTACGTCGACAGCATCGATTCGACCGGCATCAAAAAGCGTTTGTCGCCAGTGATGCAGAAAGCCGTGACCGCCGAGTAACATCGACGCTGTTCAATTGGGCGATGTTCGAGCAGTGTCCGACAGTTGATTCAGCATTTGGCAGAATCCTTCGATCAGATCGTCGATGAATTCCGGCGCGGCGGAATTCGCGATCATTGCAATTTCCAGTGCCTGCGAAGCAGAAGCGACACGACCAGCACGCCGAGGAAGTAGCTGAATTCCCAGCCGCGCATCCAAGGCGGCCCCCATCCAAGGATCGTTTGGTCGGGTAAATTCAGTCGCAGCGTATGAATGCCGGACTGCTCGGGGAGATAGCCGAGCGGGTTTCCGATCAAGGCGCTCCACCATTCCCGTTGGTGAATGATGGGCACAGCGTGTTCGAGGGGAAGCGTCAGCAAAGCCTGATGCGCGTCACGCAGCACGATCGCTCTGGCAGCAGTGGGCCAGGTGATGGTCCTGCAACCCAGTCGTTCCTCTAGTGGCGCAAGCTCGGTGTTGGCGCGCAATGTTCCAATGGTTTGCGCGGGCTCTGCACAGAGCGCGACCAGCGTGCCGGGTGTCGGTATGTCGTGGCTGTACTGATTCGACAACCACGGCAGCATCAGCAGTATCGGCAAGCCGGCGATCAAAGATGCGCCCAGCGTTAGTCGCATCTGCGTGAAAACCAGTCGGAACTGACGACCGATCAAGGGCATCAATCCATCGAACTCGCCATCGTATGTCGCAAGCTCGCTTTGCGCCGCGGCAATCTGAGAGCGCACGTCAGCGATGCGGGCTTGTGGCGAATATCGGCGATACAGCCACAAACCCACGGAGCCACTGATTGTGCTCCAGACGACGATGCGCAGCCATGCCGGAAGCGATACCGCAGCGAACCCGGCCTCGACGACATCGAAGGCGATTCCTGGCAGATCCAGCAGCCCCATACTCACTGTACTTTCGCCGGATTGGCGGACTTGGCTTTAACGAGCGCAGCAATGTCCTGAATGCTGTTTGGACCTGACGTCAATGGAAACGACGTGAGCAACACACCCGGCACCAGTGACGGATCGATGCAGTGGTCGCCACTCCAATGCTGGATGTTGTCGTCGATCAGCGTTGTCGGCGTTGCGCCCAGCGATGTTTGCCAGGATGCGCGATAGCCGCGTTCATAGCCCACGACTAGATCAGGCGCATCCCGTGTGTGATCGCCCACGTAGATGCGATCGGCATCGTAGGTGGCGAGTACGACTTGGGCATCGTCAACCGGATCGCGTAATGCGGCCAAGCCGTTCACTAGGTCTTGCTTGAGCGCTGCGACATCGGCGCTGGCAACAATCCCGGACGGCTCGCGCCCCTGTCGGTTGATGAAAACGCCGTTCAGACCGAGTGCGTAGGCACGCGACTTTGACCAGTCCACCGCCGCGAACAATGGTTGGGCGGGATCGGCACCCGGCTTGAATGCGAGGTAGCCGTGAGCCGCCAGCCAGCGGTTGAGATTGACGGCGCGTCGAAACGAAGCGAAACCGTGGTCGGACAGCACGACGAGACGATCATTGTCGCCCAATCGCCGCTGCACTTCGCCCAGTACGCGATCCGCTTCAGCGTAGATCCACAGAATCGCCGAACGGGCCACTCCACTACTTTTCGCGTGCAGCGGATGGCTCTCATCCAGGCCATGCCAGAACATGTGGCTGACCCGATCGGTCTGGACAAACACCTCGATGACCAGTTCGCTGTCGTCCCGATCCAGCGTGTCGTAGAGCATCGCCTCGCCCTCGGCGAGCGTTGTCTTGACCATGTCGAGCCATGCTTGCTCGCCGAGATGGCCTTGGTTGAGTGCCCAGGTTTCCTCGGGCATGCCCAGGGTGTGGAAGTCGCCGATCTTCTCGGCCATTTCGTTCGAAAATCCAGCCGGCGAACCGATTGGCAATGCAGGATCGCGAGGATCGACCTGGATAGGCGACAGGTATAGCAACGGCCTCGGGAAACCCTCGCTCAGGTAGGCGCGCAGCATGCCAGGTACCGAGCCAAAAATGCCCATCGAATACTTTACCCGCATCCACGGCGACCACTGCTGCAATTTCAGTGCATGCGACTGGCCGTCCAAAGTGAGGGTGGCGCCATCCGCCGCGGCGACGAGTTTCAAAGGAATCGACAACGGCGGTGCAGACGGTTTCAGCGGATGGGCCGGTCCTTCCAGCGCCGTACGAATGACGCCGTCCTCATCGATAGGTGCGAGTAGCACGCGGCCACCGTTATCGGCACCGGGCAGGCGACGACTGGCAAGGATGGTGTAAGTGCCTTGCGAGCCGAGCAGGTCGGGCACGCCCATGCCCGAGATCATGCGGCTGACTGGATCGGGCGGGTACGTCACCGGGACACGAAACACACTCGCGCGTTGGCCGGCCTGCTCGGCTGCCACCCAGAACGGTTCGCCGAGGCGGCGATTGACCAACTCACCGGAATCCAGCGGCAGTCGATAGCCGAACATCGACAGAACGTGCTTCGGCGGTTTTTGTTCGGCAATGCTGAAATCGATTACGTAGCTGCCGGGGGCGCGACGCAGGAAGTCGAAGATGGCGTGTTCGCCCGGATTGTGCCCGGTCGCGAAACTGGCCCAGGCCACCGGCGACTGCGCAGGATTGGTGGTGCCAAGTCTCTGGTAGTGTCCGCCAGCACGCATTGCCGAGAAATGCGGCAGACGACCCTCGTCCATCCAGCGCTCCAGAAGGGCCGGGTCCATGCCATCGAATCCAATGACAACGGTTCTCGCTTCGGCGCGGTGTGCGGTCTCGGTTGGCTGGCAAGCCGTCAAAAAAAACGCGGGCAGCAATTGGGCCGCCAGCAGCAACGCTCGAATCATTGCGGCGTGTTCTGCGTTTCCGATGGTCGCGATTTTCCTCGGCGCATGCGCCGGAACAGATAGCGGACGGGCCAGAACAACACCGCAACGATTGCCAGCACGACACCAACCAATAGCGCCCAGATCGATCCAAGGAAACTGACTCCGGCGCCCGGCCCGATATAGGCCAACGCCGGACTGCTGATCACCAGCAGGGTCAAGGCAAGCAGTACGCGCATCGTTGTTTCACCATCGCAAAGACGTGCAGTCTATCAAGCGGCCGGCGTGTGATTGAAACGGCGCATTCCGCGCCATCAACTAGACTCGCATGTCTTTCGCCTTGTCTCTCCTCCATGCGCCACGTTCCGTTTGCCCAACGACATGTCGCCCGCTGGCTGGGCTGGATGCCCGCGCTTGCGCCGGCGTTGGCGCGGCTGGAATCGACGCTGCTGCGCGAAGAGATCGACGCCCTGCAACCGGGCCCACCGGTGTGGATCTGTGGCATGGCGCGCGCCGGCAGCACGATATTGCTGGAAGCCTTGAACAGCGTTCCCGGTTTCACGTCGCACCAGTACGGCGACTATCCGTGGCTGTGGACGCCGTACTGGCGCAATTGGCTGCGCGCGCGGCTTCCGCGAAGCATTGCGCCTGCGAGCGAACGCGCCCATCGCGACCGGCTCAAGGTGACCGCGGAAAGCCCGGAGGCGTTTGAAGATGCGTTCTGGATGCACGCGTTTCCCGGAAGTCACGATCCGTTGATTGACCAGCGACTCGCAGCCGATCATCGTAACGATCCGTTCGATCGAAGTTTCGACGATCATCAACGCAAACTGTTGTTGATACGTGGCGCTCGACGCTATCTGGCCAAGGCCAACTACCATCTGCCACGAATCCCCTACTTGCTGCGACGCTATCCCGAAGCGCGTTTCGTGATCCCGGTGCGCGAACCGTTTGCGCAGGTCGAATCGCTGCGACGGCAGGATGCCTGGTTTCGAGAACTCGACGAGGAGGATTCCGCGGTCTCCATGCACATGGCGCGCGTCGGCCATTTCGAATTCGGTCCGCAGAAGCGTGCCTATAACCTGGGCGACACCGCGTTGACGGTGAGCATTGGCAATCACTTTGCCCGAGATGAAATCGTCGCTGGTTACGCGCGGCAATGGGCTGCGCAATATGGATACGCGTTGAACCTGATTCGCGGTGATTCTGCCATTGCGCGTACTTGCTTGTGGGTCGGCTTTGATGAGCTTTGCGCCGATCCGGCGAACCAACTGGCGCGGATTTCCCGACACGTCGGAGTCGAATCGAACGATGCGCAACAACTCTTCAACGATTGGACGCCTCGGATCAGCGCGCC
>JAYUYW010000338.1:0-3429 GCA_043752325.1 Rhodanobacteraceae bacterium
GCGGTCACGGTGAGCGCGCTGTCGCTGGACCTGAGAGTGGATTTCGGCAAGAAGCAGTTGATCGGCAGCGCCGAGTTGAAGCTTGATTGGCACGACTCCAAGGCGAAGTCGGTGGTGCTGGACACCCGCGATCTTTCCATCGACAAGGTCGAGGCGATCGGTGCAGATGGCAAGGCGAAGTCGCTGCGTTTCACGCTGGCCAAGGCCGATGCCACGCTGGGTTCGTCGCTGACCATCCCGGTCGAAGGCGCGCCGTCGGCTTTGCGCATCACTTATCACACGTCGCCGCAGGCATCGGGCCTGCAATGGATGGCGCCGGCGCTGACCGCGAACAAGAAACATCCCTTCATGTTCTCGCAATCGCAGGCAATCCACGCGCGCAGTTGGGTGCCATTGCAGGACACGCCCAGCGTGCGCTTCACCTACACCGCGCACATCAGTGTGCCGAAGGAGTTGCGTGCGGTGATGAGCGCCGACAACGACGCCAAGCATCCGCTCGATGGCAATTACAGTTTCACCATGAAGCAGCCGATTCCCTCCTATCTGATGGCGATTGCGGTCGGCGATATCGCGGTCAAGGAAACCGGTCCGCGTACTGCGATCTATGCGGAGCCGTCGGTGGTCGAGAAGGCGGCGAAGGAATTTGAGGACACCGAGAAGATGATCGCGACGGCCGAGAAGATCTATGGTCCGTATCGCTGGGATCGCTATGACGTGCTCGTGTTGCCGGCGAGCTTCCCGTTCGGTGGCATGGAGAATCCGCGACTCACGTTCGCGACGCCAACGGTCCTTGCCGGCGACAAAAGCCTGGTCAGCCTGATTGCGCATGAGCTGGCCCACTCGTGGTCCGGCAACCTTGTCACCAACGCTAACTGGAGCAACATCTGGCTTAATGAAGGCTTCACCACCTTCGTCGAGAACCGGATCGTTGAAGCGGTGTACGGCGAGCCGGAAGCGGTGATGCAACTGGTGGTTGACGACGATGAGCTGCGCGCCCAGCTTCCGGAAATGAAACCCGGCGAACAGGTGCTGTCACCCGACCTCAAAGGCATGGACCCGGACGATGGCCTGTCCGACATTCCCTACACCAAGGGCCGCTGGTTCCTGCGCTTCCTGGAATCGCGCTATGGCCGCGAAGCGTTCGACACTTTCCTGCGCGGCTACTTCGACCACTTTGCGTTCCAGAGCATCACCACCGATCAGTTCCTCTCCTATTACAACCACAACCTCGCCAGGAAATTCCCGGACAAGGTGAGCCAGGCCGAGATCGACGAGTGGCTGAAGCAACCCGGCATCCCGGCGAATGCACCGATTGCGAAGTCAGCAAATTTTGACAAGGTCGACAAGGCACGCGAAGCGTGGATCGCCGGCTCGATGCGGGCCTCGAAAATCCCGGCGAAGAGCTGGGTGACCTACGAGTGGCTGCACTTCATCAACTCGTTGCCGGACAAGTTGACCACGGAGCAGATCAAGGATCTCGATGGCACATGGAAGTTAAGCGACACCACCAATGCGGAGATTGCATTTCGCTGGTTCGAGCTCACGATCGACAGCGGCTACATCGCCAACTATCCACAAATTGAACGGTTCGTCGTCCCGATCGGCCGCCGCAAGCTGGTGATGCCGATCTACGAGGCGTTGGTGAAAACGCCGGATGGCAAAGTGTTCGCGAAGAAGATCTACGCCAAGGCACGTCTGGGCTATCACCCGCTGACCCAAGCTGGCGTCGACAAGCTGTTTGTGGACAGCAAGCCACAGTAGGTTTTCGCTCTGGCGCCTCGATGGCACTTTTCTCTTCCTCTCCCCTCGGGAGAGGACCGAGGTGAGGAACCGCTTCTTGTTCCGCGCACGGTTGGCGTCGCCCTTTTGGCCGTCTATATTTCCAGGTTCGGCTGACGCCAGATTTGTAAAGCGTTTCGCCGGGCTGCCGCCCGCCGAGCCACCTTTCTGCTCGCACAGAAACATGGCCCAAAGATGCGCCCGTGGCGGGTCGGTCGTGCGGAAAAGCCGCACGACTACGCGAGCTGGCTACGGGGTTCGCTGAAGGTGCATCCCTGCACCTTCAGCAAACTGGCCGAATCCATTCGGCCACCCTGCGGGCGCTTCCTACGACAGCTCGCCTCCCCGAATCGGGATGAAGGTCAAAAGCTAACAGCATCACAGCGCAGCTGCGCTGTGCTTTTGACGTGGCTTCTGACCCATCCGCCCGTTCCTGTCGGCAAGTGCTGGACGGACCAGCCGCTCGCGGGCCACGCGAGGGATCGCGTGGCTTCGGCTGCGGCCCAGGATGATGTGCCTTCAGCAGAACCCGGGCAGTGCTTGCGCAGTCGTGCGGCTTCACCGCACGACCGACAGGCCATCGGGCCGCATCTTTGGGTTACTTTTCTGTGCGTCAGAAAAGTGACTCGCGCGCCGGCAGGCGCGAGAAACGCTTGACCAGCCTGGCGACAGAGCTAGCGAGTGCGCGAGTCGGCGCGGCGACAGCCACTGGCGAAAAGTGGCGAGTCAGAGCCAGTCGCGTGGGCGCAAGTAGTCGGCCAGCCGCGCCTCCGCGCTACCAGGTTCGGGCAAGTAGCCATACTCGTAACGAAGGCGTGGGGGTAGTGACATCAGGATAGATTCGGCGCGTCCGCCGGACTGCAAACCGAACAGGGTTCCGCGGTCGTAGACCAGGTTAAATTCAACATAGCGGCCGCGGCGATACAACTGGAATTCGCGTTCACGCTCGCCATAAGGCGTGTTCTTGCGGCGCTCGACAATCGGCAGATAGGCGTCGAGGAAGCCGTCGCCGACGGCGCGGAGGAACGCGAAACTCTCGTCGAAGCCCGCTTCGTTCACATCGTCGAAGAACAGGCCACCAACGCCGCGTGTTTCATTGCGATGCTTGATGACGAAGTAGTCATCGCATTCGCGCTTGTAACGTGCATACACGTCGTCGCCGAATGGCGCACAGATGTCACTTGCGGTTTGATGCCAATGGACGATGTCTTCGTCGAACGGGTAGAACGGAGTCAGGTCGAAGCCGCCGCCGAACCACCAGACCGGTGCTTCGCCGTCGGCGATTGCTTCGAAGTAGCGCACGTTCGCGTGCGTGGTTGGCAGGAACGGATTGAGCGGATGAAACACCAGCGACACGCCGGTAGCCGTCCAACAGCGGCCGGCCAGTTCAGGGCGATGCGCGGTGGCGGACGGCGGCAGGCGGGTGCCCATCACGCGCGAGAAACCGACGCCGGCCTGCTCGAATACGCCGCCATCACGCAGGATGCGGGTGCGGCCACCGCCGCCTTCGTCCCGCTGCCATTGATCTTCGACGAAGCGAGCCTTGCCATCCGCGCTCTCGATGGCCGCGCAGATGCGGTCCTGCAGGCCACCCAGCCAGTTGCCGACTTCGTCCACGTGGGAATGCTCCACCGCGATTTTCCTGCATTG
>JAYUYW010000339.1:0-8637 GCA_043752325.1 Rhodanobacteraceae bacterium
ATTGAAAAAGTGGGCCAGCAGGAAACTGAGGCGACGCGTGAAGGCGATGCCTTTGGTGTTGCGGTAGCCTGCCCGATGGCACCACCATTGCGCCGGTGCTGGCGCCGAACAACGTGGACGGCTACAGCATCGCATCGGCGGGCG
The DNA here is from genome assembly GCA_043752325.1 of Rhodanobacteraceae bacterium. Taxonomy (GTDB): domain Bacteria; phylum Pseudomonadota; class Gammaproteobacteria; order Xanthomonadales; family Rhodanobacteraceae; genus Dokdonella. The sequence goes on from JAYUYW010000339.1 coordinate 145, forward strand.
ACGGCGATCTGCACGCCTTCGACGATCTGACGCGCGACGAACAGCATCCGATGTTTCAGGTCAACCTGGCGTATCAATGGACCTATGACTTCCAGCCTATCGACTTCATCGCCAAACTCCCCCCCATCGTCCCGCCACCGCGCGCGCACCTCACACGCTTCCACGGCATCTTTGCGCCGAACGCGAAATTGTGCGCGCAGTTGACGCCATCGGTGCGGGGCAATGGGCCTCCTGGGGACGAGCAGTCGACCGACGCCAGCACCGATCACCGCACCCTCAACGAACGTCGCCGCTCGATGACCTAGGCGCAACGCCTCAAGCGCGTCCTTAACATCGACGTGAGCACCTGCCTCCACTGCGGCGGCACGGTGCGAATCGTCGTCAGCATTGAAGAACCCAAAGCCAGGCATCCTCGATTACTTCGCAAAGCACGGCGCGCTGGAGGACGCGCACTACCGGCCGGCCCCGCGCGCACCACCCGCTGTGGCCGCGTGACGCCTGTCAGGCACGCCGCCGACCGCAACACCGCCACCTTTTCCAATGCGGCAACAATCCCGCAGGGCAGCGCTGGGCCCGCTGTAGGCAACTGGGGGAAATCGCCGCGAACGGCGCGACCGAACACCCATCAACCCGCCCAAACGCTCTGTGGTAGCGCACCAACCACGCCCAACCACGACCCACCCGCACTAAACTGCCGCTTTGCGAGCACCCGCCTACGGCGCAGACGGTACGAAAAGGGCGTTTGAACTTTCTATACCTCGGCGGTGGCATGGGCGGCATAGCTGGCATGGGCGGTATGGATTCCTGATCCAGTCCTCAACGCTGCAAACACGAGAAACCCCACTTCAGTGGGTTTTTTTTTGGCCCGCTGGGTTGACCCTTTGCTCAGATTGGCTCTGCCCTGTTCTGCCTTGTACGTGTGGGCTGGCGCTGCGCGCTGACGCTTTTCCTCATCCCGGCCAAAGACGCGGGTATTTGATTTCGATGCGGCAACCAACATGATTGGCTCACAGGATTTCGGCGCCTACGAGTTCGCGATTGATCAAATCTTCGGTGACGGATTCGAAGATGGCAATGAATGAGGAAGTCGCTGCGCAAACCATACATGCCACCGTCGCAAAAGGCGGCACGGCCGGCTTCCGTGCGCACCGGCATGACCAGACTTGAGAGTAGCAACCCAGCGCAGGTCGGTGCCGTCGAAGTTCGAACGGCGGATCTCGACCCGAGTCAATCCACCGTCTCCTTCGCCAACCTGAAGGCGCAGAATGCGGCTGTCGCTGATGCGGCAGAATGCAACCCGCCCGCAGTCGGTATAGGCGCGGATTTCACTGGCGCGAATCTCCAGAGTGCCGGCCATCGAATAAGGTTGTCCGCCTGGCGTTGCCAGTGCTGATTTGCTGCCGCCAGCAGGTTGCCAGCCCTGCGCAATCGGGTGATGCCGCCGGCACAAAGGACAGCGTGGTGCTGTTCCAGTTCGGCGTGTCGACGGGATAGTCAATCTGCTTGAGGCGACCATCCTCGCGGTATAGGTAGTCCGTCTTGCTGCCGACTTCGTTGGTGACCGCGGTGATCTGGCCCTGATCGTTGACTTCTGCGGTCTGGAACTTGGTATCCGCGTATTCAATCCGGCGCGGAATGCCGCGCTTGTAGTCGCTGAGCGTGGTCTGCTGGTTGAGCCCGTCCCTGACCCAATCCAGCGTGCCGTCGGCGTTGTAGTGCATCGTTCGCTCGAGCTTACCGAAGCGTGTTTCGCTGATGCGATCAAGGGTGGTGATGTCGTAGCTGTTGTACTGCATCACCTTGTTTGAAGTTGATTCGGTGACGCTCTCGATACTGCCAAGTAGCCAACGGGTAGTGTCGTCCTTGTAAAACGTGGTCTCCGTCCGGCTGTTGGGGCCGTTCGTTATCTGCATGGTGCTGTACCGCATGACCTTCAAGGGCCGCGCATAACCATCGAAATCGGTCGTGTCCGTCGTGCGCGAGAATGTGATGCCTTGACGGGTTTGGGTTTCGCTGATGATCGGTCGAATTTGCAACGTGTTGATATCGTCGCTGCCGCCCTGGCCGTATCCATAAAGATCGGGAAAGGAGTTCGCTGGCGGGGCCGTTGGGTAGTAACTGGTCGCCGTGGTACTGAGCGGCGAGCCATCGGCGGCCTTCGTCTGCGTTCCCAGCAAGCGACCGTGGTTGACTTCGAACTTGATGCCGAAGCGATAACGCTTCTGGCTGAGGTCGGGTTCGGTGACAGTTACCGTGCGGTCCAGAGTGGCAGTTGCGCACGTGTCCTGCATAGGGCTGATGTCGCAAAAGGGCTCGACGCCACCACCGCCGGCATCGTAGAGCCATTCCATCGGACTCAGGCCGGGACCGGTGATGGTCTTGCGGATCAGGGCGAAGCCATCGGCGAAATTGGGAATCAGTATCTTCTGATCCGGTGCGGTCGAGGAGCAGCCTCGGCTACTCAAAATGCCGCTGCGCCCGAGACGTTTGTAGCCAAATTCAAACGTTCCTTTCGCACCGGCCGGATGGGTGATTTCCAGCGTGAATTCGCCCTCGTCCTCCGGAGCACCGGCGCAACGATTCCCGTCCCATTCTTGCGGCGGTATTGAAACCGAGCCGGAGGACGCATAGCTCCAACGCGGTCTTTGCGCTTCCGGGATATCCGCGCTGGCAGGCTGCAAGACGGTCAATCCACCATCGTACTGGTAGTCCCAGGTTCTGCCATGCGCAGTCGCTGATGACAGTCGGGTGTCTGCATTGGTGCCGGTGTACTGCAAACTGATCTGTCGCTCCGGCGTGCTTGAACCGGCAATGTAGCCTCGAATGAAGTCGGGGAGCCCCCGGTCGTTGTAGCTGTAGTCGACATGATTCCCGTAGCGATCTTCGATCCGGGTTGCCAAGAGGTATACGCGAGTGCGGTCCCGCGAGTCGGGTCCGAGAACCAGCGTTCCAAGACTGCGCGTTGTCATCCAGTTGAAGGTATACGTCAGACCATCCGTCGACTTCATGACGAATCCCTGTCCCGGAAAGTCTGCGGAATTTGCGAGACCGGGCGTACACGTGAATGCGTCAAAATTGCGAGTGGTCCAGATATGCGACGCACCGTCGTTCGGAAAAATCGACGAACCGGAGTCCGTCAGCAAGAGCACTTCGCTGTCACCTTTGCCGGGAATATGCACCGAGACACCCCGGAATATCTCGCGCTCGAACGGAGGGGCAATGATGGGGCCGTACAGTGACGTGCAGCGGGGAGATGTTCCGCCGCCCCAGATGTCACCATCCTGGAATACGCCGCTCATCTGCGGCACATCAATGTCCCACTCGCCTATGCCGCCATAGATGGGATCAAGCGAATCCGTTGCACGCACGATGCTCAACCGCCTACGTAGCTGCACCGGCAATTCACTGTTGCCAGGAACGTTGATGTCGATATTTGAAAACTCGGTCTGTCCGTCGAACAAATTGATGTTCTCGCCGAACAGGTCCGAACTCAGCGGCGACACCATTTCCGCCGACCGCATGATCTGGCTGTATTCCTGATACACCCCATTGCCACTGCCGCGTGCGGGTGGCTGCGGCGGGGGTGGAGGCTCAATCGGCGGCGGGGGCTGGGGCGGTCCAGGATCAAATCCTTGTGACCACGCGGCGGGCGCTGATGCCAAGAGTCCGCACAACATGCAAACGGCGAGCCGCTGAGTTCAGGTAATCGGCGGGCAAACCATTCTCGAAATCCAACGAGAAAATTTCGATTTTTCAAACTGCCGGCTGCTGATCAACACAAATCGTCTCCTTCGATAAGGTCTGGCTATCAGCAATAGTTCTGCGACAGCGTATTCCGATTACCAGCCTGCTCGAATGTGCAGCGACGGTCAACTTGGAATGCTCTGATCAACCATCCATGAGCGGCATCGAGGTGGAACCAGTCGCCGGCAGGATCAACGCCAGCAATGGGTAGCGCCCTTCTCCGGCGAGCAGGTTGTAGGTGCGACAAGCCGCGCTGTTGTCCATTACTTCAATGCCGATGTGCTGGCGCAACAAGATGCTGCGACTCGATGCTGATGGAAACTGCAGTTTCGTCCCGGTGCCCAGCAGAATCAGCTCTGGTTTGAGCGCGGCTAGGTCCTGCGCGATCGCATCGGTAAATTCGTCCACATCATGGACCGGCCAATCTTCAACGACACGATCGGGCAGCACCAGGCAGCTTTTGTGCAGTATGCGATCAATGATGGTGACGCTGCGGGCATCGCAGGTTCGAATGAAGAAGTAGCCTTCCGGGCGGTCGTGGGTCAGCGCCATCGGAGCCAACTATTTCGGCAAAGTGATCTTCGGCTGCTCGGCGTTGCGCCGGAACAGGCTGGCGGTATGGCCGATGCTCTGGACCAATTCGGCCTTGCTTTTATCAAGCAATGCGGCGAGGACTCCGGCGCGCTCTTCGCGGTCGCCACCAGCAAGTTTCACCTTGACCAGTTCGTGATGCGACAGGGCGAGATCAAGCTCGCCAAGCACGCCATCGGTCAGGCCTTTCTGGCCCATCAAAATTACTGGGTTGATCGCGTGGGCGAGCCCGCGCAGGTAACGAATTTGGGTCTTGGAAAGCGACATCGGCAGAAGGCTTTTGGCCGGGTTGGGCAAGTCGGTCAGGTTATCATGCGCGCCATGGCACGCAGCAAATCCTCGCAAGTCTGGCTGAAGGAACATTTCAATGATCCGTACGTAAAACGTGCGCAAGCCGAGGGCTGGCGTTCGCGCGCGGTGTACAAACTGGAAGAACTGCTCGAGCGCGACCGCCTGCTGAAACCCGGGATGACGATTGTCGATTTAGGAGCCGCTCCGGGCAGTTGGTCGCAGATGGCGCGGCAACGGCTCGGGGATAGCGGGCGCGTGATCGCCCTCGACATCCTGCCGATGGACAGCATCGCCGGCGTCCAATTCATTTGCGGCGACTTCCGCGAGGAAGAGGCGCTCAAGCGACTGGAAGCGGAGTTGCGCGGCCAGCAGGTTGACCTTGTTTTATCGGACATGGCCCCGAACATGAGCGGCGTCGGCGAAATCGATCAGATCCGGGTGATGGACCTGGCTGACCTAGCCGATGATTTCGCCCGCCAGCAGCTGAAACCGGGAGGCGCGTTCCTGATCAAGCTGTTCCAAGGCGGCGGATTCGACGCCTACGTGAAGCGGCTGCGGGCCAACTACGGCAAGGTCAGCGTCCGCAAACCCAAGGCCTCGCGCCCACGCAGCCCCGAGGTTTATGCGCTGGCCACAGAAAAACGGCGATAATCCGGGCGCTTTGCTCAATTCGACCTGTTAACAGCCGCTGCGATTGAGTTTTGCGGCAAAGTCCCAAAATCATGCATCAACCCGTGCACCTCGCGCGGGAGCCATAAACGGGTCGGCCGCAGCTGTGCCGAAACGCATCCCGCGTTCCAAGGAATCAATGTTTGATGAATGACATGACCAAGAATCTGTTGCTGTGGTTCGTAATAGCAATCGTCCTGCTGTCCGTCTTCCAAAGCTTCAATCCCCGCGGCGCGGCGACCACCAGTGAGGTTCCGTACTCGGAATTCATCTCCCAGGTTCGGAACGGCCAGGTTGACGAGCTGGTCGTCGGCAACGATAACCGCAGCCTGAAGGGCACGCTCAAGGGCGGTGCCACCATCACCACGCAGGCGTTGTTAACGGACAATACCCTGGTCGAGCTCGAGAAATCGGTTCCCAAGCTCACGGTGCAGCCTTCGGACAGCGGCCCATCGCTGCTGAAGATCCTGCTTGACTGGATTCCGCTGATGATATTCATCGGCATCCTCATTTACTTCATGCGCCAGATGCAGTCCGGCGGCGGCCGTGGAGGTGCGATGAGCTTCGGTCGTTCGCGTGCCAAATTGCAGGGCGAGGATCAGGTCAAGACCACCTTTGCCGACGTCGCCGGTTGCGACGAGGCGAAAGAAGAAGTCTCCGAACTGGTCGACTTCCTGCGCGACCCGAGCAAGTTCACCAAATTCGGCGGCAAGATTCCGCGCGGCGTGCTGATGGTCGGTTCGCCGGGTACCGGCAAGACCCTGCTCGCCAAGGCGATTGCCGGCGAGGCCAAGGTGCCATTCTTCGCGATCTCGGGTTCCGATTTCGTCGAGATGTTCGTCGGCGTCGGCGCGGCGCGCGTGCGCGACATGTTCGAGCAGGCTAAAAAGCAGGCGCCGTGCATCATTTTTATTGACGAGATCGATGCGGTTGGTCGCCATCGCGGCGCAGGTCTGGGTGGCGGTCACGACGAGCGCGAGCAGACCTTGAACCAGTTGCTGGTCGAGATGGATGGATTCGAAGGCACCGAAGGTGTCATCGTTATCGCCGCGACCAACCGTCCAGACGTGCTCGATCCGGCCTTGCTGCGTCCGGGCCGCTTTGACCGCCAGGTGATCGTTCCGTTGCCCGACATCAAGGGCCGCGAGCAGATCCTGAAGGTGCACATGCGCAACGTACCGATTGCGTCCGACGTCGAGCCGATGGTCATCGCACGCGGCACGCCGGGTTTCTCAGGTGCCGATCTCGCCAACCTGGTCAACGAGGCAGCATTGTTCGCTGCGCGCGGTACCTCGCGCGAAGTGGACATGAGCCATTTCGAGAAGGCCAAGGACAAGATCATGATGGGTGCCGAACGGCGCTCGATGATCATGAGCGAGGAAGAGAAGAAACTGACCGCGTATCACGAGGCCGGTCATGCCATCGTCGGCCTGTCGGTGCCGGGACACGATCCGGTCCACAAGGTCACGATCATTCCGCGGGGTCGCGCACTCGGCGTCACCATGTACCTGCCCGAGCAGGATCGTCACAGCTACAACAAGACCGAACTCGCCAGCCGCCTCGCCAGTCTTTACGGCGGTCGCGTTGCCGAGGAATTGATCTTCGGTGAAGACAACGTCACCACTGGCGCATCCAACGATATCGAGCGCGCCACCCAGATGGCGCGCAACATGGTCACGCGCTGGGGACTGTCCGACGAGATGGGACCGATTGCCTACGGCGAGCAGGAAGACGAAGTGTTCCTTGGCCGCTCGGTGACCCAGCACAAGAGCGTGTCGGACGACACCGCGCGCAGGATCGACGAAGTCGTGCGCAGCATCCTCGACCGCGAATACCAGCGTGCCAAGTCGATCCTCACCGAGAAAATCGACGTGCTGCACGCGATGGCCGATGCCCTGTTGGTCTGGGAAACCATCGACCGCGAACAGGTCGAGGACATGATGGCCGGCCGCAAGCCAAAGCCACCGAAGGACTGGACCGAGAAACCCAAGACCGACGGGAAAGATACCGGTTCGCGCGGCGGCGACACACCGATTGGCGCAGCCGCAACGCAGTCGCGCGAAAGCACCGACTGATCGGGCCGATCAATCTGCAAAAACAAAGCCGCGACGAATCATCGTCGCGGCTTTTTCTTTTTTGTGTAGTGCTTCAGCGTTCCAGCGTATCGCTGTCGACGACGCGGCCATTGACGACGAAATAGCGGCGCAAGCGCAGTCGGTCGCCGAGGTCATAGATCAATTGTTCGCGCTGCTCGATGCCATAGAAAGCTATGCCGGGAGCCGGACGCCTGACGATTCCATCGTCGCTGCGACGACGTGACACGGGTTGTCCGCAATGGGCAACCAGTTCGCCAACGCTGAAACCGTCATAACTCGCCTGCGCGTTGCAGTCGTCGCCAATCCGGTTAACGCCGTAACCCAGTGTGTCCTCGCGACTCATCACGCCGTTCCGGAATACAAGCCGCCGCATCAGCATTCGTGGGCCGAAGTTGTACGTCCACGCATCGACCGACGTTTCGCGCTGGCGCTCGTACGGGCCGTAGCCGCCCAGCACTTCCAGCTCGCTACTGCGCTCGACCCAGATCGGCTCGCCGCAACGCGAACGCACTTGGAAGTCCTGGTCGCCCGGTCCGACCAGTTGGGTGCCGCAACGCAAGGCCAATGCCGGTGAGCTTGCGGCAAGAAAGATCAGCAGGATTGACGCGCGAATAATCATGGTTAATTCCGTGGGCGCTGTTTTCGAGGTCGTACTCGCAGCGGCTTGGTGGGTGAATCGTGCGACAAGTTCCAGCTATGCTCTCGGGATGGAAATGTCCGCCCCGCAAAAGACGATCGACTGTGCCGGTCGCCTGTTGATCCTTGACCGGCCGCGCATCGCCGGCATCGTCAACGTGACACCGGATTCGTTTTCCGATGGTGGTCGTTATCTCGATCCGCAGGCGGCCGTCGCACACGGCATGCAACTGATCGCCGATGGCGCCGACCTGCTCGACATCGGTGCCGAGTCAACGCGACCCGGCGCCGATGATGTTTTGGTGGATGAGGAAATCGCGCGTGTCGTCCCCGTGATCGCCGCCCTTGCCAAGCAAACCAGCGTACCCATTTCCATCGACACGTCCAAGCCCGAGGTAATGCGCGCTGCTGTTGAAGCCGGGGCGGGCATGATCAACGACGTGCGCGCCTTGCGCGCTGAAGGTGC
>JAYUYW010000340.1:0-3412 GCA_043752325.1 Rhodanobacteraceae bacterium
GGGTGGTGCCATCTGCGCGAACGTCGGCAGTGCAAAGCCCAGCGCAAGGAAAACGATACCAAAACGCTTGATCATCAATCTCTCCCATTTGCGGCAACGCCCATCGCGCTGCTGCTGGCTGACAAACAAAAGCCGTCGTACTTGCGTGACGACGGCTCCTCGATAACGACAGTCTGACCCAGCAGCGCTGTCGTTGGATGAATGGCTATTCAGTCGCGGCTTTCGCGGTGTGCAGCCCATTCATGTAAGAAGCCAATGCGGCGATATCCGACTCCGAGAGCCGGGAAACGATTGTCGGCATCACCTTGCCGTTGACGTCGCCCGACCAGGTCGTCCCGGTTTTCCATTGAGTCAGCGTCGCGACCAAGTACTCGCTCCACTGCCCCGCCACATGCGGATAACCCGTACCGGCCATTCCGCGACCATCCGGTCCATGGCAAGCCATGCAGGCCGGAACCCCGAGTTTGGCATCACCGCCGCGGTAAAGTTCCTGCGCGCGCGCCACGTATTCATCGTCGGCAACGCCAGGCAAAGTTTCCTGGGTCGCGAAGTATGCACCGATGTCGTGCATGTCCTGCTCGGACAACATCGACGCGAACGGCATCATGATCGGGTTCATGCGCGTCCCGCTCTTGAACAGCTCAAGCTGGCGGACGGTGTACGCCTCGTTCTGGCCAGCGAGCTTTGGGTAGGTCTTGTCGACGGAGTTGCCGTCCATGCCGTGGCAGGCGCCGCAGACCGCCGCCTTGCTTGCTCCCGCTTCCGCGTCGCCAACCAGGTGCGCGACCGTTTCGGCATGGGCCACAGGGATCGCCAGCAGCAATGCCGTAGCCAGGACGTGGCGAAAGCTCATACGGTCAACTCCGAAAGATGGATCGCATCGCATCGAGCCCAAACAAGCTCAATCAGCGGCGATAGGCGACAATGCCCAAATTATCCTCCGCGCCAGCCGAGCCGGTCAAACCTGCGGCGCCGTACCGCAGGCATCCCTGCAAGTCGCCGCGCCAACCGATTGGTTTCCATGTCCCATCATCCCTTTAGAAATGCCAGCTACCTGATCAGCGCGCACACCCTGCGCCAGTTGCCTGACGACGTCGGCGCAGAGGCCGCATTTGCCGGGCGGTCAAACGCCGGAAAATCCAGCGCACTCAACACCATCTGCGACCAGAATGCCCTCGCCCGCACGTCGAAAACCCCGGGACGCACCCAGCAACTGGTAGTGTTCCCGCTCGACGACGGCCATCGGCTGATCGACCTTCCCGGCTACGGCTACGCCAAGGTTCCGCAGGATCTGCGCGAATACTGGCGCGGCTTGATCGACGGTTACCTGCGCGGTCGCGAATCGTTGAAAGGCATCGTGCTGATCATGGACGTGCGCCATCCCTTGCGCGAGTTCGACCAGGAAATGCTGACTTACGCCGCAGCGAGCGGCCGCGAAGTGCATTGCCTGTTGAGCAAGTCCGACAAGCTGTCGCGCAACGAAGGCAGCAGCACTTTGTTGGCCGTGCGCAAGCACATTGCATCCGTGGTTCCGCAGGCAACTGCCCAATTGTTTTCGTCGCTGAAAAAAACCGGTGTCGACGAAGCCCGCGCCACCATCGGCGGCTGGCTTGGGTATTGATCTAGCGTAGATCGCCGATCATCACCTGCGCTGCGTTGTGACCCGGCGCTCCAGTAACACCACCACCAGGATGCGTGCCGGCACCACACAGGTACAACCCCGGCAACGCGCCGCGATAATTGGCCTGGCCCAGCATCGGTCGCGCGCTGAACAACTGGTTCAAGCTGAGCGCGCCATGGAAAATGTCGCCACCGATCAAGCCAAAATCGCGTTCCAGATCGAGCGGTGACAGAACCTGCCGACCCAGCACCAGATCGCTGAATCCCGGCGCCCATTTTTCTACTGTCGCGATCATCAGGTCAGCCACTTCATCGCGATGATCGTCCCAGCTACGTCCACCGGAAAGTTGCGGCTGCACGTGCTGGCAAAACAGGCTGGCGACGTGCTGACCTGAGGGCGCAAGGCTGTCGTCCAGCGTCGAAGGAATCAGCATTTCGACGATTGGCTCGCGTGACCAGCCGAACTGCACTGCATCGATATAAGCTCGATCCATATAGGCAAGGCTCGGAGCCATGATAATGCCGGCAGTGAGGTGATCGCCGGGTTCCGGCATTGCTGCAAAACGCGGCAGTCCCGACAGCGCAACGTTCATTCGGAACGTGCCCGATCCACAGCGCCAGTTTTCCATCCGCTCGCGCGTTGGCGCAGGCACGTGTTCGGGTTTCAACAACTGCTGGTAAAGCAATTTCGGATTGACGTTTGCGACCACCGCGCGGGCGCGCCGCTCGACGCCATCCGCATCGATCACACCGACCACTTTGCTACCTTCAACGATGATTTCGCGCACGCCGCATTCGGTGAGGATCTCGACGCCTTGCGCCTGCGCGGAACGCGCCATCGCCTGCGTGATCGCCCCCATGCCGCCGATCGCATGACCCCATGCACCTTTGATGCCGTTGACCTCGCCGAACACGTGATGCAACAGCACGTAGGCCGATCCCGGCGTATGCGGACTGGCAAAATTGCCGACCACGCCATCGAAACCCAGCACCGCCTTGATGGGTTCGCTCTCAAACCAGCGATCGAGATATTCGGCTGCGGAAATGGTGAAAAGATCAAGCAGGTCCTGGCGCAGGTCAATGTCGAGCGCACTCAGACGCTGGCCAAGTTTCGCGGTTCGGATCAGCTCCGGTAATGCCTTCAACCAACCGCCATCGACCACGTTCGGCGGGGCGTGTAGTGCCAGCGCGCGCAACACATCCGCGTACAACTCCAAGCGATGCTCGTACTCAGGCAAGCGCCCGGCATCGCGTCGAGAAAAGCGGGCAACTTCGTTGGCTGTAACTTCCGCACCCACGCGCAGGCTGTCGCCATCGGGCAGCGGCAGGAAGTTGTTCAAACGTCGTGACACGATGCGCAAACCGTGCCTGTCCAGCGCCAGGTCAGCGATCACTTTCGGCTGTAACAGCGACACCGTGTAAGCCGCAACCGAATTGCGAAACCCCGGGTGGAATTCCTCCGTAACAGCCGCACCGCCGACCACGCCACGCCTTTCAAGCACGGTGACCGCTAGTCCGGCTCTCGCCAGATAATTGGCGCAGACCAGGCCGTTGTGACCGGCACCAATGACGATGACATCGCTGTTCACTATTGGCACCAGTGCTAACGAGGGGGAACGCGACTGATTGCAAGGTAGTCAGCCGCGGTGCGCGATTTTCGCATGTGTGGTCATTACGAACCGCGCAATCGTTTCATGATTCATCTTCATTGCATGCTCGCGCGGCTATCTTGCTGACCTGTGCCGACGGCGATCACTTGGTCGATAAGGTCAGTGCTGCCACGAAACAGAGG
>JAYUYW010000341.1:0-3411 GCA_043752325.1 Rhodanobacteraceae bacterium
TGGTCGCGTTTCGACCAATCGGCCATCCAAGGCGCAGAGGCCGAAGCCATCTTCGATGAATATTTTGCGGTGTTTCCCTGGAACGCTCTGCCGCCGAACGCAAGCGGATTCGACATGGGTTGCGGTTCCGGTCGATGGGCAAGGATCATGGCCACGAAGGTTGGGCACCTTCATTGCATCGATCCATCCAGCGCGTTGGAAGTCGCCGAGCGCAGCTTGGCCACTTGCGACAACGTCAGCTTTCATCGCGCTGGGGTCGATGATGGCGCGTTGCCACCCGCTAGCCAGGATTTCGGTTATTCGCTGGGCGTACTGCACCACATTCCTGACACGGAAGCGGCTTTGCGTTCTTGCGTCGAAATGCTCAAGCCCGGCGCGCCCTTCCTGCTCTATCTCTATTACGCGTTCGACAATCGACCGGCCTTGTTCCGGCTCGCGTGGCGCTGCTCGGATGTGCTTCGTCGAGGCATTCGTCGCTTGCGGCCGCGGCTGAAGCATGCCGTGACCGACGTAATTGCCTGCGCCGTTTATTGGCCGCTTGCCAGATTCTCGCTGTTCGCGGAACGAATGGGGCTCAAGGTGGCCAACGTTCCGCTGTCGTACTACCGTACTCACAGCTTCTACACCATGCGTACTGACTCCCGCGATCGTTTCGGCACGCCGCTCGAACAGCGGTTCTCCCGTGGCCAGATAGAAGCCATGATGCTGGCAGCGGGTCTGCAGGATGTGCGCTTTTCCGAGCAAGCACCGTTTTGGTGTGCAGTTGGCATCAAGCAGGGAAAAAGTCGATAAAGACTGCAATGAATGATCCGCTGGCACCGAGTACGCGGTTCTGGCAGGGACAGTACCTACCTTGCAACGCGGAATACTGAAGCGACCTGCACAGTATCGTCGCTGTCAGACACCATCTGCGAGGGCGGCGCAGCGGCAAGAATCGGCCGGGCAGTGCGCACTGACCGTTCAGTTCAATCGCGCAGTTTCCCTCGCCTCAATTGTCGCATCGTCCGTGCGTGGTGCGTCTGGAAAACATCGACTGCGTCACAAAACGTCCGGCGAATGAGCTACCATCGCCTAGTTTTGATGATCAGGGGAACGACTTCGTGCTACCCAATACATTCGGGTTGGCGGGTGCCGGAGTAGCATTTTTTACGACCATCGCGCTCTTGAAGCTGCTGGTACCAATCGCAAAGCGACTGGACCTGATGGACCACCCGGTAGGCCGCAAGGACCACAGCGAGCCGACGCCCGTCATCGGTGGCATCGCCATGCTCGTGGGTATCCTGACTGCGTCCGTAGTAGCACTGCAAACCCTTGATGCCAGCATCCTGGGTTTCCTGGCCGCCGGCACTCTGCTCGTCGTCGTCGGCATTCTCGATGACAAGTTCGATCTGGCCTGGTGGTGGCGCGTTCTAGTCCAGATCGTGGCAGCACTGATCATGATCCACGCCGGCGGCATACGCGTGCACTACCTCGGCCATCTTTTTGGCTACGACAACATATTCCTTGGATCGCTGTCGGTACCGTTTACCGTGTTTGCGACTGTCGGCATCATCAACGCAGTCAACATGATCGATGGGGTGGACGGGCTTGCCGGTCTGCTGGTTGCTACAGCCCTAGCCATGCTGGGTGCGGCCGCGGTGTATTCCGGAAACCTGCCAATCTTCGCCTTGGCCATGATTGCCTTTGGTGCAGTCACGGGTTTTCTTGTCTACAACATCCGCCATCCGTGGCAAAAACGTGCCCGATCTTTCATGGGCAATGCCGGGAGTGCGTTTCTTGGACTCACCGTCGCGTGGATTGCTTTCCGCCTCACCCAGACCCCCAATCACCCGGTCACTCCGCTGCTTGCATTGTGGGTGATTCCGATTCCCATTATGGATTGCCTGGTGCTGATCGTGCGCCGTCTCAAGCAGGGGCAGTCGCCCTTTTCCGCAGACCGCTATCACATTCACCACCTGATGATCGATGCCGGCTTTACCCCAACCCGCGCCGCCTTTGCGTTGGCGGCATTCAGCTGCGCCTGCGGACTCGCCATCGCGATGGCCCTGCGGGCACACTACTCACACGACATCTTGCTGGGCGCATTTTTCGTGATGTGCGCAGGGTGGTACTGGCTTTCCGCAAAGCGCATTCGTGCCATTGCGTTTTTTGGTGGGCAGCGGGATGGAGAATCCTCAGCAAGCGTGGGCGCGCATCGGACTGCAACAGCTCCAACGAAGGACGGCAAAATTTGAGGCAGCCGCCGAAACGTTTGGAATTCGGCGGTCCTTTGCCTCCATTCTTGCTAAAACTAGTGTACTGATTGCATGTTTGGGAATCCTGTCGACGCGTCATGAGAAATATATGAAAGCTGTAATTTTGGCCGGCGGCCTTGGTACGCGCATAAGCGAAGAATCGCATCTGAAACCAAAGCCGATGATTGAGATCGGCGGCAAGCCGATTCTCTGGCACATCATGAAGTGTTATTCCCATTACGGGATCACCGATTTCATCATTTGCGTCGGTTATCGGGGATACGTTATCAAGGAGTACTTTGCCAACTATTTCCTGCATATGTCCGACGTTACTTTCGACATGGCAAACAATCAGATGGAGGTTCATCAACGCAACGCCGAACCTTGGCGAGTTACGCTGGTTGACACGGGTCAGGACACACTCACAGGCGGTCGACTCAAGCGTGTACGCGAGCATGTTGGAGATGAGACCTTCTGCTTTACCTATGGAGACGGTGTGTCCGATATCGACATCGGTGCGCTCGTTGCGTTTCACCGGGCCCACGGCAAGCGCGCAACGGTAACTGCAATACAGCCCCCGGGGCGGTATGGTGCACTCGACATGCAAGGCTACGCCGTTGAAAGTTTCCAGGAGAAACCGGCTGGCGATGGTGCATGGATCAACGGCGGATTTTTTGTGCTGGAACCAGCGATATTCGACTACATCGAAGGCGACCAGACCAGTTGGGAATCGAGGCCGTTGCAACAACTGGCGAAGGACAAGCAGTTGATGGCCTATCAACACGCCGGCTTCTGGCAGGCTATGGATACGCTGCGCGACAGAACGCAACTGGAAGAGCTTTGGAATACCCATCCGCTGTGGAAAGTATGGGCATGACAGCCTTCGGTGATTGCTACCGCGGCTGCCGCGTGCTGTTGACCGGGCATACCGGATTCAAGGGCAGCTGGCTGGCACTCTGGCTCACCGGGATGGGCGCCGAGGTCGTGGGCGTGGCCCTCGCGCCGGAGACTTCTCCAAATCACTGGGATCTGCTGAAGCTGGATATGGCCGAGCATCGCGTCGACATCCGGGACAGCGCATCGCTGGCCGATATCGTGGCTGCCGCCCGGCCCGACATCGTCTTTCATCTGGCGGCGCAGGCCTTGGTGCGACGTTCCTATCGGGATCCGATGGAAA
>JAYUYW010000342.1:0-3386 GCA_043752325.1 Rhodanobacteraceae bacterium
GTCGGCGTATTCGCTCTGGAACTGTTTGTCCACGGCGATCGCCTGCTCGGCAACGAGATGGCACCGCGCGTGCACAACTCCGGTCATTGGACGATCGAAGGCGCGTCGTGCAGCCAGTTCGAGAACCATGTTCGCGCCGTGCTCGGCATGCCATTGGGTGACACATCCGCACTTGGATACAGCGTCATGTTGAACTGGATTGGCGAACTGCCGGACGCCAACGCAATCCTGTCCGAACCGCGCGCGCACTGGCACGACTACGGTAAGAGTCCGCGCGACGGACGGAAGGTCGGCCATGCCACCCTGTGCGGCGATGATCCGCACGAACTGGCGGATCGATTGCAGCGTGTTGGGCGATCGCTCGGTCGTCACGAACAAGTCACGCCAGCCATCGCTGCTCTTCGGGAAATCGCATGAAGGCGAGTATGGACGGCGCATCATTGCCGACACTGCCCGACATCGATACCGACGTATGCCGCGCCTTGGCCGAAGACGTTGGCAGTGGCGACCTGACTGCTGACTTGTTGCCCGCCAACGCGACCGCGACGGCACGCGTCATCACCCGCGAAGCTGCTGTCATCTGTGGCCAAACCTGGTTCGAGCGTTGCTTTGCACTGATCGACGACAGCGTCGAAGTGGTCTGGCGTGTACGCGAAGGCGAACACGTCCAAGCCAACCAGACACTCTGCGATTTGCGCGGCAAAGCGCGTAGCCTGGTCACTGGAGAACGCTGCGCCCTCAACTTCCTGCAATTGCTGTCGGCGACCGCGACGGTCACCGCGTCGTATGTCGATGCCGCCGCAGGTACCTCGACGCGCATCCTCGATACACGCAAGACCATTCCGGGTTTGCGCGTTGCACAGAAGTACGCGGTGCGGGTTGGCGGTGGACACAACCATCGCATGGGTCTCTACGACGCCATTCTCATCAAGGAAAACCACATCGCTGCCGCGGGCTGCATTGCCGCTGCTGTCGGCCGCGCGCGCGCCTTGCATCCGGGCGTGTTCGTCGAAGTGGAAACCGAAAATCTTGACGAGTTCGACCAGTCGCTCGAAGCTGGCGCCGATCGCATCATGCTGGATGAATTCAGTGCCGAAGATCGCGCCGAAGCCGTACGCCGCAATAACGGACGTTGCCTTCTCGAAGTATCGGGCGGCCTGGGCCTTGAAGGCATTGCAGCAATCGCGCACAGCGGCGTCGACTGCATTTCGGTCGGCGCGTTGACCAAGCATGTGCGCGCCATTGACCTGTCGATGCGGGTCAGCCTTGACTGAATTCATTCCCCTCGTCGTTTGACAAGGAAAACACTCACACGATGAATCTGCAATCCAATTTCGAACAGATCGCGCTCAAGGATTTCGCCGAGCGCTCGTATCTGGACTACTCGATGTATGTGGTTCTCGACCGCGCCCTGCCCTTCGTTGGTGATGGCCTGAAGCCGGTACAGCGACGCATCGTTTACGCAATGAGCCAACTCGGTCT
The DNA here is from genome assembly GCA_043752325.1 of Rhodanobacteraceae bacterium. Taxonomy (GTDB): domain Bacteria; phylum Pseudomonadota; class Gammaproteobacteria; order Xanthomonadales; family Rhodanobacteraceae; genus Dokdonella. Next base: position 1,483 of record JAYUYW010000342.1, read on the forward strand.
TAATGCTGCCGCGAAGCCGCGCAAGGCGGCGCTCACGGTCGGCGAAGTGCTCGGCAAGTATCACCCACATGGCGACAGCGCTTGTTACGAAGCGATGGTGCTGATGGCGCAGCCATTTTCGTATCGCTATCCGCTGATTACCGGCCAAGGCAACTTCGGTTCGCAGGACGATCCGAAATCGTTCGCGGCGATGCGCTACACCGAAGCCAAGCTCACCCCGATCGCGGAGATGCTGCTCGCCGAACTCGGCCAGGGAACGGTCGACTTCACTCCGAATTACGATGGCACCCAGGACGAGCCGTCGTGGCTGCCAGCGCGCCTGCCACATGTGTTGTTGAACGGATCGACCGGCATTGCCGTGGGCATGGCCACCGATGTGTTGCCACACAACCTGCGCGAACTGGCGACCGCGTGTATCCGCCTACTCGACGAACCCAATGCGACGGTCGCCGAGCTTTGCGAACACGTGCTGGGTCCGGATTTCCCCACTGCTGCGGAAATCATCACGCCGCGTCGGGAGTTGCTTTCGCTCTACGAAACCGGCCTTGGCTCGGTGCGCTGTCGCGCTGTCTACATACGCGAGGAAGGCAACATCGTCATCACCACGCTGCCCTACCAAGTGTCGTCGACGAAGATTGCCGAGCAGATCGCCGCACAGATGCGCGCGAAGAAGCTGCCCATGATCGAAGACCTGCGCGACGAGTCCGATCACGAGAACCCAACGCGATTGGTGCTGATCCCGCGCTCCAGTCGCGCCGATGCTGACGAGATCATGCAGCACCTGTTCGCCACTACCGATTTGGAAAAAAGCTATCGCGCGAACTTCAACGTGATCGGCCTGGATGGCCGGCCACAGGTGAAGAACCTGCGCATGATTCTGGTCGAGTGGTTGCAGTTCCGCCAGGACACGGTCACGCGTCGGTTGCAGCATCGCCTCGCGAAAATCGAGCGCCGTCTGCACATGCTTGAAGCCTTGCGGATCGCTTACCTCAATCTCGACGAAATCATACGCACTATCCGCAGCGAGGAAGAACCCAAGCCGGTGTTGATGGCGCGATTCAAGCTCGACGAGGAACAAGCCGACTACATCCTCGAAACCCGCTTGCGCCAGTTGGCGCGGCTGGAAGAAATGAGGATCGATGGCGAGCGCGACGAACTGGAAGAGGAGCGCGCCAGGATCAGCGTTCTGCTCGGCTCCAAGGCGCGGCTGAAAACGCTGATCAAGGACGAAATTCGTGATGACGCAAAAAAATACGGCGACCCACGTCGCTCGCCATTGGTCGAGCGCAGCGTTGCCCAGGCGTTGGACGAATCCGCACTGGTTGCCAGTGAACCGGTCACCATTGTCGTCAGCGAAAAGGGCTGGGTGCGCGCGGCCAAGGGTCACGATATCGACGCGCCAGGCCTCAACTATCGCGATGGCGACGCTTACCTTGCATCGGCGAAGGGCCGCACAACTCAACAGGCCGCCTTCATCGACTCAACCGGCCGCAGCTATTCGACAGCAGCGCATACCTTGCCGTCAGCGCGCGGCAACGGCGAACCGTTGACGGGTCGTTTCAGCATTCCGAGCGGCGCACGATTTGATGCCATCGCAATCGCGGACAACGGAACGCCATTCGTTTTCGCATCCGACCATGGCTATGGCTTCGTCAGCCGTTTCGAGAATGCGCTTGCCAACAAGAAAGCCGGCAAGCAGTTGTTGAATATCGCCGCAGATGCCCACGTCCTCGCGCCTGCGCAGGTCACCGATGCAGCACGCGACCGCATCGTCGTCGTCACAAATGTCGGTCATCTATTGATGTTCTCGGTCGCCGAACTGCCCGAACTCGACAACGGCGGCAAGGGCAACAAACTAATCGACATCAGCAAGTCGAAACTCGCCGAGGGCGTCCGCGTCGCCG
>JAYUYW010000343.1:0-3377 GCA_043752325.1 Rhodanobacteraceae bacterium
AGGGGGCGGCCGCGACAGGAGTTGGGCCCAGATATCGCGCGCAATTTCGCTCTGGGCGGGATCGTTTTCCAATTTGCTCCACATCCGGCTGGCACGAGCAGGACCGGAAACCATCAACTTGCGCACATCCATGTCGACACGGAGCCCATTCCTCGATGGCCAAGGCTGACGCTTTAGTACGGTGAACAGCGCAAAATCCGGATCGAACCACGCGAAGCCAAACTTGGCGTCGCGGGGAGCAGTGCGGTTGATCCGCTCTGGAATGCTCAGATGTCGCTTTCAACGAGCGTCGTCGCACTGACGACTGGCCAGAATTTCGTCTATGCCGCTGACATCATTTACGCCCCAGGGATCGTCCAGCAACAGCAACTGGGACGATTCGGGCTCAACACCGGCGCAGGTGTGGAACCCGAGGGACGTAAACGAAGGTCTCATTCTTGCGATCGCCACCGGGTCCGACGCCACCGTGTATACCGTCGAGCGCAGGTACTCCTTTGGCTTTAACCCGCCGATCGACTATCTGCAGTCCGGAAAGATTCGAACCGATGATGCAGGCTCCAAACTCGGCTACTGGCAGCCATATTTTTTCGGCTCTGGCCCGGTTGCGACGTTAGCTTTTCGCGGCGATACCGACTATTTCGGAGGCCCATTGCTGAAAGTTGCCAATCAACCGCGTATTGGCATCACTGCCTTGAGTGGCATCGCGCCAGATGCGATCTTCTCTCAAGGGTTCGATTAGCCCGCCACCCTAGCCCTGCCTTGCTTCGCCGTGGCGACGTCTCAGCATTGAATTTTCTGCCGAACGGCCATCATGTCGGGATCGCTTTTGGACAACGCGGTTGCGAGCACACTGGCCAAACTTTCAATCTGCGCTTGGCTATGCGCCGCGGACAGCGTGATGCGTAGGCGAGCTGCGCCGCCGGGGACGGTGGGTGGGCGGATGGCGGGGACGAAGTAGCCAGATTTTTCGAGTTGTTGGGATAGCGAGGAAGCTTCTTCCGATGAGCCGACCAGCAGCGGTTGGATTGGCGTTGTCGATGGCATCAATGCCAACCTTTGTGCCTCAGCCGAAGCTCGGAACAACGCAATGTTGTGGTGCAGTTTCGCGCGGCGTTCGTCGTCGTCGCGAGCCATGCTGACGGCGACGCGTGTGGCGGCGGCGAGGGCGGGCGGGAGTGCGGTGGTGTAGATGTGGCTGCGGGCGAACTGGACCAGGCCATCGATGAGTTCGGCTGATCCGGCGACGAAAGCGCCGAAGGTTCCGAGAGCTTTGCCCAGCGTTGCCATCAGGATGGGTGCGTCGATTGCGGACACATCGGCTTGTTCAAGACTGCCGGCACCACTCGCGCCGAGTACGCCGATGCCGTGGGCGTCGTCAACCATCAGCGTTGCGCCGGATGACTGCGCTACTCGAGCAAGATCGGGCAATGGGGCGATGTCTCCATCCATGCTGAAAACGCCATCGGTCGCGAGTAGCAAAGCAGCGCGTTCGGGCGCGTCAAGTTGTCGGCGTGCGCCTTCGACATCGGCATGACGAAAGCGGCGTAGGTCGCAGCCGGCGAGTCGCGCGGCATCGATCAGGCTGGCGTGGTTGAGTTTGTCCTGTACGCAGCGGTCACCCTTGCCGAGCAACGCGGAGACCACGCCTAGGTTTGCCATGTAGCCGGTCGAAAACAGCAAGGCGCGTTCGCGACCGGTCCAGCGAGCTAGTTCGTGTTCAAGTTCTTCGTGTGCTGCGTGATGACCGCCAAGCAAATGCGCTGCACCGGCACCGACGCCGTATCGCTTTGCTCCATCGCGTATTGCTTCGACGACGCGCGAATCGTGGGCAAGGCCGAGGTAGTCGTTGCTGGCGAAATTGACCAAGCGGCGACCTCCCAACGTGATCATTCCGGCGCTGCTGTCTTCGGCGCTGCGCAGGCGGCGCAACAATCCTTCGCTCGCGCTTTGTGCCTGGGCCGCGGCGAGGCGCGCGATCGGATCGGGTCGGGTCATCGGCGCGCGAAAGTCGATCAGATCAGCGCGGTCGGGGCGACGAAGTCAGGCGGAAACGCCAACCTCGTTTTCCTCGTGCGCGAGCACCGAGACATGCACGCTTGTCGGTTTTGGCGGAGCTGGTTCCACATCGACCTGCATCGCGTGGATGCCAAGCCGCGAGAAAAGCGATTGATCGGCGACGACATCGGGGTTGCCGGTGGTCAGCAACTTCTCGCCGTAAAAAATCGAATTGGCGCCGGCGAAGAAACACAGCGCCTGCAACTCGTCGCTCATTTCGGCGCGGCCTGCGGACAGGCGCACCATCGAAACCGGCATCAGCAATCGCGCGACGGCAATCGTGCGCACGAATTCGAACGGATCGAGCAGCGCGGTACCGGCCAGCGGCGTGCCTTCAACCCGGACCAACCGATTGATCGGCACCGAACCCGGATGCTCGGGCAGGTTCGCCAAGCTCTGCAGCAAACCCGCACGTTGCTCGCGGCTTTCGCCCATGCCGACGATGCCGCCACAACAGGTTTTCAGCCCCGCGCTGCGCACGTGGCCGAGCGTGTCGAGGCGATCCTGGTACTGGCGCGTCTTGATCACGTCGCCGTAAAACTCGGGCGCGGTGTCGAGATTGTGGTTGTAGTAGTCGAGCCCGGCCGATTTCAGCGCGGTCGCCTGCTCGCCGCTCAACATGCCGAGCGTTGCGCAGGTCTCCATGCCCAGTTCCCGGACCGCTTCAACCATCGCCGCCACTTTGGCGACGTCGCGATCTTTCGGCGAACGCCACGCCGCACCCATGCAGAAACGCGTCGCGCCGGCGAGCTTGGCCTGGCGCGCACGTTCGACGACGGTTTCCAATGGCAATAATTTTTCCGCTTTCAGGCCCGTGTCGTAACGAGCCGCCTGCGGGCAATAGGCGCAGTCCTCGGGACAGCCGCCGGTCTTGATCGACAACAAGGTCGACACCTGCACGGCGTTGGAGTCGTGGTTGGCTCGATGGACCTGGTGGGCGCGATCAAGCAAGTCGGCGAACGGCAGGTCGAGCAGCGCGAGCACTTCGTCGCGGGTCCAGTCGTGGCGAAGGCTGGCGTGCATGCGTATTGGTCCGGCGGAAGGTAGAGTCCGCAGTCTGGAAGCGGCATCGGAGGCTGTCAACGTGGACTGGCGGCGACAGGTTTACAGGACCCGCGATCGCGCGCTGGCGTGGTTGCTGCCGCCGCACTGTTTGTTGTGCGCGGCGGCAGGCGAAAACGGGCGCGATCTTTGCAGCGGCTGTCGCGATGATCTTCAAGTCAACGATAGTTGTTGTGGGCGCTGCGCCCTGCCGTTGGACCATCCGGCTTTACTGTGCGGGCGCTGCCTGAACCGCGAACCGGAGTTCGATGCGGCGTGGG
>JAYUYW010000344.1:0-8541 GCA_043752325.1 Rhodanobacteraceae bacterium
TTCATCGCCGATGCGCCGGGCGATCACATGGACATGCAGCTGAGCAACGACATTGCCGAGCGCGGCGACGTTGAGTTTGTCGAACGGTCCAAAGTGGCGCAGCGCCGAGTCTGCGCGGTTAATTTCATCAAGCAACTGGTGCTGCCTGGCGCGATCCAGATCAGCCAATTCGACCAAGCCGTGCAACCGTGGCACCAACACCAGCCATGGATAGCGAGCATCGTTCATCAGCAAGACGCGACAGAGGTCCAGGTCAGCGACGACGAAACAGTCAGCCGCCAGACGCTCGTCGAGAACAAAATGCGCCGACACTAGCCCAGCTCCCGCTCGAAAAACTCAAGCGTGCGTTGAAGCGCCAGACCAGCCGAAGCGGCGTCATGGGAAGCCCGAACGTCGCAATTGAAACCATGGTCGGCAACGTAGGTGAAGACTTCGGCAGTCGGCAATTCGCGACGATGTCGCTCGATTATTTCCGGCGGGATGGATTTGTCGTCGACGCCAAAGTGAAACTGGATCGGCGCCTTGGCTGATTCATCGAAATACTGGATATTGCGCGTGCCATAATAGCTCACAGACGGCATGCCGAGTCGTGCGGCAGCGAGGTAAGCCACCGTGCCGCCCCAGCAGTAGCCAATGCAGCCGATCTTTCCAGCCGATGCAATCGAAGCCGCTGCGCTGGCGACATCCGCGACAGCGCGGTCGAGACCCACTTCGGTCACCAACTTGCGTCCGACGCGGAAGCCTTCTTCGTCGTACCCAAGTTCGACGCCAGATTCGACATGATCGAAGAACGCCGGCGCAATCGCGACGTAGCCCAACGAGGCGAAGCGCTCGACGACACTGCGGATATGGGCATTGACGCCGAAAATTTCCTGCGCGATAACGATGCCGCCTCGCGGCGTTCCGATGGGTTCGGCCAGCCAGCCACCAATGCAGTGCATGCCGCCGCCGTCGATCCGGATTTCGTGGCCTTGAACGTCAGCGTGGCTGCTCATGGTATTGCGAGACCGTCCTCGTCGGCACTGGCCACGCGATTCCTTCCGCGCGCCTTGGCCCGATACAGGGCTTGGTCGGCGGCATTCAGCAAGGCGTCCAGCGACGGTTTTGGCAGCCCCGACAGGCTGGCTACGCCGATGCTGATCGTCCCGGTGTCGTCACCGGCCCTCAGGTTGGACAATGCGCGCTGCACGCGGGCCCGCAGCCGACCGGCGATGGCGATGGCCGATTTCATCTCGACCGCGTCGAGGAAGACGACGAATTCCTCGCCGCCATAGCGGGCGAGGTTTTCATCGCCGCCGAGTTCCGATGTCATTGCATTGACGGCCGCTATCAGTACCGTGTCGCCATGCAGGTGGCCACGCCGATCATTGATGAATTTGAAGTGGTCCAAATCAATGATCAGCACGCTGACTTCGCCGCCATGCGTGATCGCCTGCGGGACAATTCGTTGCAGGTGATGCATCAGTTGCGCGCGGTTATAGCACCCCGTCAGCGCGTCTCGTATCGAGATGGCGTGTAGCTCGCGGGAGTGTTCCAGCAGTTGTTGGTTAGCCTGATGCAGTTGTTCGCGTTGCGACTCGATCTCGCGGTTCTTGTCCCTGAGATCGTTGTTCAAACGCCGGATGCGGGTGTAGCGCCAGGCTGCGATCGCCGCGAGCAGCGCAAGCGCGAAAATTCCATACCAGGTTATGTTCTGTTCCAGCGACTGCATGCGCAGCCGCGTGGCCTGCAATTCGTTGGCCCCCAGCAACGCTTCCAGTGCCTGGTCGCTGGAGATTCGCGAGTTTCGCACTTTCAACTCGGCAAGCTGGCGACTGGCGCGCACGCCCAGCATCAGTTCGCGCTGTTTTGCATGGCTCTTGGCGAATGCCAACTGCGCTGACAAGTCACCCTCGTTGGCGGCCAGCTGTTCGCTCAGCGCATAGAACTCCACCAGTTGAGGAAGCAATCGGGCGTCTTCGAGTACCGCGCCCGTTTCGTCGAGGTGGCGCTGCGCTGCGGCGCTGTCACGGCGTTGGATGGCAATGCCGGCCATGGGCAGCAAGGCGCGGGCAATGATTTCGCGGACACCTGATTCGCGGCCAGCTGCCAGCCCCGCCTGGAGCTGGACAAGCGCCTCGTCGATTCTACCCAAGCCAACCAGGGCGCGACCACTCTCGATCAGGTTGAATCCGATCGACGAACGATGGCCGCTCATCCCGTCGATCAGTTCCGCCTGGCGCGCCGAATCCAACGCCTCCGCGAACTCGCCCTGATCATTGAGCACGGTCGCACGGCTACCCAGGATTGAAGCGAGGCCGAAGGTGCTGCCCTGCTTGATCGCGACCGCAAGGGCTTTGTCCAGGTATTCGCGCACCATTACCTGGTCATCGATTTCGCGATATAGCAGGGCAATGTTTCGATAGGTGGTGTCCAACCGATAGCCGCTGGCAAGCCGTGCGTCGCGTGCCTGCAGTAGGGTTTCCAGCGCATTCGCGAAGTCGCCCTGGTCGCGATACAACGACCCAAGTGCGTTGAGGGCATCGCCAAGCCGTCGTTGCGACCCCGCCTCGCGGGCGTTCGCGACGCTGTTCTGGAAGTCTTGAAGCGCCGCATCGAGTCGACCTTCGCGTCGGCGCGCAACCCCGCGTAGGCGAAAGGCTGCAGAGTCCAGTCCAGGCTCACCGCGTTTGGTCGCGAATGCTGCGAGGCGGTCCGATGAGAGCCCTGCCGATTCCGTATCGCCGGCTTGCAGATCGAGATCGCCGAGGATTTCCAGAGCCTGCACCAATCCATTTTCGTCGTTCAGGCCAGTCGCGAGTTCTTCGACGCGGCTCCAGGAATCGCGCGCCGGTTCGATCGTATCCAGTGCCAGGAAAATTCGGCCCAGGCCGCGACGGCCCTCAAACTCGATGCGTGGTCCGAGCAATGGGCCAGCCAGGTCCAACAGCGGTGTGACTCCGAACGTCATCAGGTTTGTCAGATCCTGAGTGCGTCGCGCGGCATCGACGTAAGGCCCAAATGACCCGGATAACGGCTGTGCGGGCGCCGTACCGGCGCCTAGGCTGGCGATGGCGCAGAGCAGCATCGTGGCAGTGCGTGGATAGCGCTGTCGCCGGGGCATCGGTTGGGCCTGAGATAACGTCGGTCGAATTGTAGCGATAGCGAAGACTTCCGCCGCGCCCACCGTGCAATTTTCGGCGCTTTGAAGTGGTCTGGTAGCGGTGTTCAGGCCGTTTCATGCCCGCGCGGAAACAGCCCGCAAGCCCAGTCGATATCATGGCGACCGTCTTGAACCGATCAGAGCCTATCTTGCAAACGCCCAGCAATACGCCAACCGTGGGTTTCGTCAGTCTTGGCTGCCCCAAGGCCTTGGTCGATTCCGAACGCATCCTGACCCAGTTGCGGGTCGAGGGTTACGCGGTCTCGCCGAAGTACGAAGGCGCTGACGTGGTCGTGGTCAATACCTGCGGATTCATCGATTCGGCCGTGCAGGAATCGCTCGACGCGATTGGCGAAGCCATGCGCGAAAACGGCAAAGTGATCGTCACCGGTTGCCTTGGCAAGCGCGCCGACCTGATTCGCGAAAGCCACCCCGAAGTGCTTTCGATCAGCGGGCCGCAGGACTACGCCAGCGTGATGACTGCCGTGCACAAGGCGCTGCCGCCTCGCCACGATCCCTTTATCGACATCGTTCCGCCGCAGGGCATCAAGTTGACGCCTCGTCACTACGCCTACCTGAAAATTTCCGAGGGCTGCAATCATCGCTGCACGTTCTGCATCATTCCGTCGATGCGTGGCGATCTGGTGTCGCGGCCGATTGATGAAGTGCTCGGGGAAGCGGAGCGATTGGTGCGCAGCGGCGTGCGTGAACTTCTGGTCGTGTCGCAGGATACCAGTGCCTACGGTGTCGATCTGAAATACGCTGAACGCGAATGGCGCGGCTCGATGCACGCAACGCGAATGAAGTCGCTGTGCGAAGGGCTGTCGCAACTTGGCGCCTGGGTGCGCCTGCATTACGTGTACCCGTATCCACACGTAGACGACATCATTCCACTGATGGCGGAAGGCAAGATTCTTCCGTATCTCGACATCCCGTTCCAGCATGCCAGCCCGCGCATCCTGAAACTGATGAAGCGCCCGGGCGCAATCGAAAAGACCTTGCAACGCATCCGCAACTGGAAATCGATCTGCCCGGACTTGACCATCCGCAGCACCTTCATTGTCGGTTTCCCTGGCGAGAGCGATGCGGAGTTCGAGGAATTGCTGGCCTTCCTTGACGAGGCGCAACTCGATCGCGTCGGTGCCTTCGCCTATTCGCCCGTCGATGGTGCGCGAGCCAACGAACTGTCCGAAAGCGTGCCGGAAGCGCTAAAACAGGAACGTCTTGCGCGCTTCATGGAGCGACAGGCTGGGATCAGTGCGGAACGGCTGCAACGACAAATCGACCGCGAGCTGGAAGTGCTGATCGACGAAATCGATGGCGATACCGCTGTCGCTCGATCCTCCGCAGACGCTCCAGGCATTGATGGACTGGTTCACGTCGCTGGCGCTGGCCGACAGCGTGTGGGGCAGTTGATACGAGTCCGCATCACCGCAGCCGATGCACATGACCTGTTCGCCGAAGTTGTAAAGGAAGCCGCATGATCGTTGTTCATCACCTCAACAACTCGCGCTCGCAGCGCATCCTCTGGCTGCTGGAAGAGCTGGGTTTGGAATACACCATCCAGCCTTGGCAGCGCGACAAGAAAACCATGCTGGCGCCGCCGGAACTTCGCGCGATCCATCCGCTGGGCAAGTCGCCCATCGTGGTCGATGGCGACTTGGTGCTGGCCGAATCCGGCGCAATTATCGAGACCTTGGTCGAGCGCTATGACGCAGGCAACACACTGGTTCCGCCACGCGACAGCGCGGCCTTCCAGCGCTGGCGCTACTGGCTGCACTACGCGGAAGGCTCTGCAATGCCGCCACTTCTATTGAAGCTGATTTTCGACAAGATTCGAACGGCACCGATGCCGTTCTTCGCGAAGCCTTTCGCGCGGGCAATCGCCGACAAGGCCAACGCTGGCTTCATCGGTCCGCAACTAACGCTGCATCTGGATTTCATGGAAGCGGCACTGGCGAACAGCGAATGGTTTGTCGGCGACCGGTTTTCCGCCGCCGATATTCAGTTGAGCTTCCCGCTCGAAGCAGCTGCGAGTCGGGCAGGGCTGGACCACAATCGCCCGCGCCTGTTGCACTGGTTGCAGCGCATCCACGCGCGGCCGGCTTATCAACGGGCATTGCAGCGCGGAGGTCCGTATGACTACGCCTGACGAGAATTCCGAGCGCGGCACGCGGCTTAACAAATTCATCGGCGAATCGGGTTTCTGCTCACGCCGCGAAGCAGATCGCCTGATCGCAGCGAACCGGGTCAGCGTCAATGGCAAGCTCGCGCGGATGGGTTCCGAAGTCGGCCCCGACGACGAGGTCCTGATCGATGGCCAGGCGCTCGCTGCCCGCAAGGTGATCACTAGTACCGGTCGCAAGCACGTCTATATCGCTCTGAACAAACCGGTTGGCATTACCTGCACCACCGAACTCGAAGTGCCGGGCAACATCATCAGCTTCGTCGACCACCAACAACGCATTTTTCCGATTGGCCGCCTGGACAAGGAGTCGGAAGGCCTGATCCTGCTGACCAGCAACGGCGACATCGTCAACGAAATCCTGCGTGCCGAGAACAATCACGAAAAGGAATACCTGGTTGCCGTGAACAAGGCTGTCACCCCGGAATTCATCGTCGGTATGATGAAAGGGGTCCGCATTGGCCGCGACGAGACCTTGCCATGCAAGGCGGCGAAGATTGCGAAGTTTGGCTTTCGAATCGTGCTGACGCAGGGTCTGAATCGGCAGATCCGGCGAATGGCGATTGCGTTTGGTTATCGCGTCACGCAGTTGCGCCGAGTGCGCATCGATAACGTAAAAGTCGGCGCGCTCAAGGAAGGCCAGTGGCGCAACCTGACTGAGCAGGAACTGCGCGGGTTGCTGCCCAAGCGCACATCGTGGTGAATCGCGCCGGAGTTCGCGCCAGGGTTCGCGCTGGCGATTCGTTCAATCGACGGACTTGACCAACGCCGGATTGTCCCAGCCTGGTCGCGCCGCAAAGCGCGATCCATATTTTTCCTCCAGGGTTGCCAGTCGCGTTTTAACCGCGTCGACACCGGTTTCGCGCAAATACTGCAATGGGCCGCCACGAAACGGCGCAAAGCCGGTGCCGAATATAACGCCGGCATCGAGCAGGTCGGCGCTGTCGACGACGGCATCGTGCAGGCATGCGACCGCTTCGTTGACCATCGGCAGGATCATGCGGTCTTCGAGATCGCCCGGAACCGAAGCGATCGGATCGACCTCGGGTTTGACCGGCTTGCCGTCTTTCCACACGTATAATCCTTCACCAGTCTTCTTGCCTTTCATATCCTGCTCCAGGTAACGCTCAAGACCCGCCGGGACGTCGAGGCCCAGAAATTCGCCGAGCTCCTTGCCGACCGAAGCGGCTACATCAAGACCGACCGTGTCGGCCAGTTCGATCGGGCCCATCGGCATGCCGAATTTCTTCGCAGCCTTGTCGATGACCGGTCCCGGGACGCCTTCCTCAAATATGCGCAGCGCTTCCAGCAGATATGGCATCAGGATGCGATTGACCAGGAAGCCGGGAGTGCCGGCGACCGCGATCGGCAACTTGTCGATGCCTTTCGCGAACGCGAGCGCGCGCTTTTCATTGGCGTCCGACAGTTTCGGATGGCGGACGATTTCCACCAATGGCATCTGCGCGACTGGATTGAAATAGTGCAGGCCAACGAATCGGGAAGGATCGTTCACCGCGCTGGCCAACTCGGCAATCGGAATGCTTGATGTGTTGGTCGCGAGCAGCGCGTCGGATTTCATGCGCGGTTCCAGATCGCGATACAGGGCCTGCTTGGCTTCGAGGTTCTCGAAGATCGCTTCGATCACCAGGTCGGCCTTGGCGACGCCCGTACCTTCGACATCGGCAACCAGTCGCGCCATCACCGGATCAATTCGGTCCGCAGTCTTCAGTCGTTTGGTGAAAAGTGCCTTGGCGCGGTCCAGCGCCGGCTGCACGTATTTTATTTCGCGGTCCTGCAAGCTAACGCTGAAACCGCGCATTGCGCACCACGCGGCGATATCGCCGCCCATCACGCCTGCGCCAACGACATGGACATGCGCAACGCCATGGTCGACCTTGCCGCTTTGCGCCTTCAACGCTTCCATCAGGAAGAACACGCGAACCAGGTTTTTTGCCGTGTCGCCAGAGGCCAGCTTGTCCACCGTGCGTGCTTCACGTTCCAGGCGTTGGCTGATGCCGCCGCCTTGACGCCAGGTTTCGATCAGGGCGAATGGCGCAGGGTAGTGCTCGGGCCGGGCTTTGGCGATAGTCTGTTTGCGCACCATCGGCGCAATGATCTGGCGCGCCGGCCAGGTGTTGGTCGCCCACGCCAGCACACGTTGTCCAAAGGGTCGCGAGATGCGTTTGCGAACGAGCTTCTTCGTTGTTTCCAGCAGTTGCTCAGGTGTGGTCACCGCGTCAACGAGTCCAACGTTTTTGGCCTTGTCGGCTGACAGTGCCGACCCCGTCAGCATCAGTTCCAGCGCTTTCGGCGCGCCGATCAGGTAGGGCAGGCGCGAAGTGCCGCCCCAGCCGGGAATGATGCCAAGCTTGATTTCGGGCAAGCCGATCTTCGTTGCCGGATCTCGGCTGGCAACACGAATATCGCAGGCAAGCGCGATCTCGGTACCGCCGCCCATGCAGTGGCCGTGGATGGCGGCAGCGGTGGGGCAGCGAAGTTGAGCCAGTCGTTCGAACACCCGCTGTCCGTTGCGGATCTGGTCGAGCGCGTTGCCGTCGCGGGCGAAACCCGCAAACTCCTTTAGATCGGCGCCAACCACGAAACCGGCCGGCTTGCCGGAACGGATCACAACACCTTTCGGCGGATCGATTTCCAAGCGCTCCAGCAATGCATCGAACTCGTCGATGACGTCACGGTTCAGGGCATTGACGGCAAGGCGATCACGGTCAAGCGTCAACACGACCAGGCCGTCAGAATCACTCTCGGTACGCCAGTGGCGGAATTGCAGGCCTTCAAACATCGTTCCTCCCGGTCCGCCATTCGCGGATGAACGGTTATGATCGGCGCAGCCCGTGTTCGGGTCAACGTGAGGCCCGCCCGCCATGTTCGTTCCCAATTCACTCGGATGGTCGATCTGCGCCCGTGATTGATGCCACTCCCGCTGCCGTTCTGGTAACTACGAAAATGTTCGAGTCGCTGTTGTCGGCCGACAGGAACCTGATCGTGATGAGCACGCCAGAACCGTTAGTTGCGCTGTCGCAACTGTGCCAGCTGGCCATGCGTGGTGGCCAGGCGGTGTATAGCTGGGAACCGGGACTTGGTATTGCACCGATGCGCGATCTCCGTGCCCGGATTGCCAGTACCGAGCGGCTCGGCGATGCGCTGCGCTACATCCAGCACAGCCGCCATTTCGGAATCTATGTATTGGTGGGTG
>JAYUYW010000345.1:0-8519 GCA_043752325.1 Rhodanobacteraceae bacterium
CCAGCGCGTCTTCGACGACCGACCAATCGGCATCCGCGCGATGTGCGTTCTCGCTGAGCGCACGTCGCCAGATGCGACCGCCCGGCATGCCTTGATACAGCCCAAGCATGTGCCGCGTGACATGTTGCAGACGACCGCCATTCGCGATGTGGCGCCGCGTGTAGTCGCGCATGCCATGCACCACGGCATCGCGATCAGGCAGTTCGCCGCCATCGAGCATCACGCCGACTTCGGCGATGCGGTACGGCTCGTGATAGGCGACCCGACCCAGCATTACGCCATCGACCTGTTCAAGATGTGAGCGCACGTCATCGAGACTGACGATGCCGCCGTTGATGACGATGGTGAGCGCCGGAAACTCGCGCTTCAGCCGATGCACGCGCTCGTAGTTGAGCGGCGGTACATCGCGATTTTCCTTTGGCGACAGACCCTGCAACCACGCCTTGCGGGCGTGCACCATGAAGACATCGCAGCCGGCATCGCGCACCGATGTAACGAACGAAAACAACCCGGCATCTTCGTCCTGCTCGTCGACACCAATGCGGCACTTCACCGTGACCGGAATCGTCACCGCCCCGCGCATCGCCGCGACGCAGTCGCCAACCAGCGCCGGCTCGCGCATCAGGCACGCACCGAATCGACCCGACTGCACGCGATCAGACGGGCAACCAATGTTGAGGTTGATTTCGTCGTAGCCGAACTCCGCACCGATCCGCGCCGCTGCCGCGAGTTGAACTGGATCCGAGCCACCCAACTGCAACGCCACCGGATGCTCGCTGGCATCAAAGCCAAGCAAGCGCTCGCGATCACCGTGCAGCAGCGCCGGTGCCGTCACCATCTCGGTATACAGCCGAGCGCGTGGATTCAGCAGCCGATGAAAGTGCCGGCAATGCCGATCCGTCCAGTCCATCATCGGGGCGATGCAGAAGGTGTAGTTGTCTTGCATCGCGTTGATGATCGTCAGCCATTTGATTTGGGTCAAGGCGCCGGTGACGCGGCCGGACTACGTTGCAGCCATGTCTGCCGCCATGCCACGCATTGATCCGGAACTGCTGCGTCGCTACGACAGGCCGGGTCCGCGCTACACGTCGTATCCGACCGCGCCACAGTTCGACGAGAATTTTGGTGAAACGCAGTTGCGAGAGGCAGCGGCGGCGAGCAATGGCGATCCGATCCCGCGTCGACTGTCGCTATACCTGCATATTCCATACTGCACCAGCCCGTGCTTCTACTGCGGCTGCAACCGCACCATCACCCGCGACAAGGCGCGTGCGGAAAGCTATCTGGTGCGGCTGTACCGCGAAATCGCGATGATGCCGGCGTTGTTTGATCGTGATCGCGATGTCATCCAGTGCCACTTTGGTGGCGGCACGCCGAATTTCCTTTCACCAGCGCAATTGGGCGAGGTGATGAATTCGCTGCAGCGGAATTTTCACTTCAGTGACTCGAACGCGCGCGACGTTTCGATTGAACTGGATCCGCGCTTCGTCACTCCCGATGAAGTCGCCGAGCTCACGGCCATCGGTTTCAATCGTGCCAGCCTTGGCGTGCAGGATTTCGACTCGGATGTTCAAGCCGCCGTCAATCGCATTCAGGACGTGGACGAAACACTGGCCATCATCGATGCCTGTCGCGACAGCGGCATGCGTTCTATCAATGTCGATCTGATCTACGGCTTGCCCAAACAGAGTCCGGAAGGCTTCGCACGCACGCTCGACATTGTCACCAGGGCACGACCGGATCGCCTCGCCGTGTATGGGTATGCGCATATGCCACATCTGTTCAAGGCGCAGCGACAAATCGAATCGGCCGACTTGCCCAGCGCGGAAGTAAAGCTCGGGCTCCTGCAACTGGCCATCGAAAAACTGGATGCGGCAGGCTATGTCTACATCGGCATGGATCATTTCGCGCTGCCCGACGATGACCTTGCACGTGCGCAAGCGAACGGCAGCCTGCATCGCAACTTCATGGGCTACACCACGCACGCCGACAGCGATCTGATTGGTCTTGGCGTGAGCGCGATCAGCCATATCGGCGACACCTTCAGCCAGAACCCACGCGACCTGGTGGCGTGGCAAGCGGCGATCGATGAAGGTCGCTTGCCGGTGTTTCGTGGCATGCGCATGGATGAGGACGATTGCCTGCGAGCCGACTTGATCCAGGCCTTGATGTGCCAGGGCGAGATTCCCATCGCAGCACTGGAACGCCGTTACGCCATGAATTTCGAAGAATACTTCGCCGACTCGTTGGCGCGACTGGCGCCGCTGGTTGCCGATGGATTGGTGACGCTGGCGCATGGTCGCGTCGCTGCAACCACCCAAGGTCGGCTGCTGTTGCGTAATATCGCGATGTGCTTCGACCGATATCTCGATACTGGTGGCGCTGGGCAGCAGTCCACGGCTCCACGCTATTCGCACGCCATCTGAGCGAATCGCGGGTGCCAGCGTGACCGGCGATATCACATTTCCCCGTTTCGATCCAAGCGTCGTCGCAGACGACGGCGACCTGCGCCACTTCTGTTCCACATGCGCGTTCTCGCAAGCCTGCGTCGCCGAAGGCATGGACAAATCTTCACTGGGCGAGTTGCACATGCTGGTCGAACATATCGGCCCGCTGCACGAAGGCGATCACGTATTCCGCGAGGGCGATCGCTTCGATGCGATTGCCGCCGTTCGCGCCGGTATTGTCAAGACTTACATCATCGACGCCGACGGTCGCGAGCATGTGCTCGGTTTCCACCTGCCCGGCGAAATCATCGGCCTCAGCGCGATTCACGGTGATCGCTATCCCTGCAACGCGATCGCGCTGGATACGGTGATGCTGTGCCGTTTTTCATTCCCCAAGCTGTCGATACTCGCAGGTCGACTGCCCGGCTTGCAGAAGCAGCTCTTCAGGCTGATGAGTCGCGACATCGGCAAAGCGTTGCAACTGGCCGGCGACTGGTCGGCGGATCAGCGCATGGCGGCCTTCCTGATCGAGTTCTCGCGGCGACTGGCCGCGCGCGGATTCTCTGCCACCCGGTTCCGGCTTACCATGGCTCGGACCGACATCGCCAACTACTTGCGATTGGCACCGGAAACGGTGAGCCGCGTGTTGAAACGATTGCAGGACGAGGGGCTTTTGCAGATTGACCGGCGCGAGGTGGAACTGGTCGGACTCGACTCGCTTGAGGCACTGGCAGCTCCGGTGTTGCGCGACTGACTCCATCGCCCTGGGCGGGTTCCTCTGTATGGTGGTGGATCAGCATCACTTGACCTGCGTCATGGCGACAAGTGCGATGCGCGGCCGAATATGCGCCGTCCGCAATGGAGTATGTCCATGAGCAATACCCGAAAGCTTTGGCTGGCCTTGGCCACCCTTCTCGTTGCCTCTTTTTCCGTGCTGCTTTGGGCCGGAGGCGAGATATTCCGCGCCGCGCCGCCGATGCCGGAACGGGTGATCGCCGAGAGTGGCCAGGTGGTCTACACCCGCGCCGACATCGAACAAGGCCGGCAGGTCTGGCAATCGATCGGTGGCATGCAACTCGGGTCGATCTGGGGTCACGGTGCATATGTCGCGCCGGACTGGAGTGCGGACTGGCTGCATCGCGAGGCGACCGGCGTGTTGGATATCTGGGCGCGTCGCGATGGCGGCATGGCGACTTATGCCGAATTGCCTGCCGAGGAACAAGCCAGGTTGCGTGGCCGCCTGCAGGCAATGATGCGGGCCAATACCTACGACGTTGCGACTGGCACGATCACGTTGAGCGTGGACCGCGTTGCCGCGCTGTCGAACGTCGCCGCACATTACGAAAGCCTGTTCAGCAACGACCCGGCGACTGCGGAGCTGCGCGAGGCCTATGCGATGAAGCAGGGCACGGTCGACACGGCAGATCACCGCCGCGCGCTGACCGGTTTCTTCTGGTGGACTGCCTGGGCAGCCACCACCGAGCGCGCCAGCAACGGGCAGACCCTGGTCCCGTCCAAGGACGGCATGGCCAACAAGAAGGTGACCTACACCAACAACTGGCCGAGCGAACCCTTGGTTGGCAACACGCCACCGCCCGCGATGTGGGTATGGTCGGCTTTCAGCGTGTTGTTCCTGATTGCCGGAATTTCGATTCTTGGCTGGCATTACGCAGTCACCCACGGGCGAGGCGAGGAGGCGCACACGATTCCAGCATCGGATCCGTTCGCGTCGCTGAAGATCACGCCGTCGATGCGCGCAACCGCGAAATATTTCTGGGTGGTCCTGGCGCTGTTCATCGCACAAATCGTGCTTGGCGCAATCACCGCGCACTTCCAGGTCGAGGGCCAGGAGGCCTACGGTTTCGCATTGTCGGATTACCTGCCGTACTCGCTGGCCCGCACCTGGCATACCCAGTTGGCGGTGCTCTGGATCGCCACCGCCTGGCTTGCGACCGGTCTGTACATCGGGCCAGCGCTGTCCGGGCATGAGCCCAAATATCAGCGGTTCGGAGTCAACTTCCTGTTCGTCTCGCTGCTGCTGATCGTGATCGGCGGGTTTGCCGGGCAATGGTTCGCGGTGATGCAGATCCTGCCGCTGGAACACAACTTCTGGTTTGGCCACCAAGGTTGGGAGTACGCCGACATGGGCCGCTTCTGGCAGGTATATCTTTTCGTTGGCCTGTTGCTTTGGGTGACCCTGGTAGGGCGCTCGCTGTGGCCGATCCTGCGTGGACCTGCCAGCGATTCCAAATCGATCATCGGACTGCTGTTCATGGCGACTGTTGCCATCGGTCTATTCTATGGCGCGGCCCTGATGTGGGGCGAACACACCCACATTTCCGAAGTCGAATACTGGCGCTGGTGGCTGGTGCACTTGTGGGTGGAAGGATTCTTCGAGGTGTTCGCGACGGCAGTAATGGCGCTGATCTTTACCCGACTTGGATTGATCAAGACATCGACGGCGAATATCGCGGTGCTGTTTGCGACGATCATCTTCATGGCCGGTGGCGTGCTTGGCACCTTGCACCATCTGTATTTCGTCGGCACGCCGATCTCGGTCGTAGCGCTGGGTGCGAGCTTCAGTGCGCTTGAAGTGGTGCCGCTGGCCTATCTGGGCTTTGAGGCTTATCACACCTATCGCCTCGGCAAGGCCACGCCGTGGATGGCGACGTATCGCTGGCCGGTGATGTTCTTCATCGCGGTATCGTTCTGGAACCTGGTCGGTGCCGGCCTGTTCGGCTTCCTGATCAATCCGCCGCTGTCGCTGTACTACATGCAAGGGCTCAACCTGACCGCCTTGCATGCGCATACGGCATTGTTCGGTGTCTACGGAATGCTCGGCATCGCGCTGGTGCTGTTCTGCTTACGCGGTCTGCGTGGACAGATGGTCTGGGACACGCGGTCGCTGAAAACCTCGTTCTGGTGCCTCAACATCGGTTTGGCCCTGATGGGCGTGCTCACCTTGTTGCCACTAGGCACGATGCAACTGCTGGCTGCGATCGAACATGGCTATTGGTATGCGCGCTCCGCCGAATTCATGCAGAAACCCATCGTGGAAATGCTGATATGGATGCGCATGCCGGGCGATATCCTCTTCAGTATCGGTGCGCTGGCGCTGTGCTGGTTCGTGTTCCGCTTGTGGGTTGCTCCTCGACGCGACGCTTTGGCCGAGGCAGAAATCGAACGCGCGAAACTCGCACGCAACACTGAGTGACATGTACCGGCCGGTACACTGCCAATGAGTACTTCCGTCGTACGCGATTCGATGTCACCCGCCTTGCTTGCCAACGCGCCGCATCGGTTGATGTTCTTTATCGGCGCGACCAACCTGTTGCTGGCGATGTTGTGGTGGGCGGCGTGGCTCATCGCAACGCGCTGGCCTGTGCTGTCGATGCCGCAACCCACGCCGTACGCAGGCTGGTTGCACGCATTCGTGATGCAGTACCAGATGCTGCCGAGTTTCATGTTCGGCTTCCTGTTGACCACGTTCCCGCGCTGGATGGGTCAGCCAGATTTCCCGCGCTGGCGTTACGCGCCGGTCGGCATCGGCATGTTCGGCGGTCAGATCGCCACGCTACTGGGGGTGATGGGTTGGGAAGTTGGCATCGTCGTCGGCTTCGCGATGACCTTGGCCGGGTGGATCGCAGGCCTGGTAACGCTAGCCCCGTTGTTGTGGCGCGAAAAGGGCAGCACGTGGCATGCACGCTCGTGCTTTACAGCCTTGCTGCTCGGACTGGTCGGATTGCTCGCCTGGGGCGCGGTGTTGTTCGGCGCAGACCCGTCGTGGGCAATCGTCAACATCAAGATCGGTACGTTCGGGTTGCTATTGCCGGTCTACGTGACTGTCGCCCATCGCATGTTTCCGTTCTTCGCCGCGAGCGTCGTCGTGGGCTACACGCCGTGGCGACCGATGTGGTTGCTCGCCGTGTTCTGGCCGCTGGTACTCGGCCATCTCGCGCTGGAACTGCTGCATGCGAACGGCTGGCTGTGGGTGGTCGACCTGCCGCTGCTGGCACTGACCGCGACGATGCTGTGGCGCTGGTGGCCGCGTGGAGCCAAGCCGCGCATCCTCGCGGTGCTGTTCGCGGCGCTGGCGTGGTTGCCGGTGACGTTTGCGCTTTACGCAGGACAAAGCGTTGCCTACGCCGCCAGCGGCATCGACTGGCTTGGCCGCGCACCGGCCCACGCCCTGTTTATCGGTTTCTTTGGGAGCGCTCTCATCGCCATGGTGACGCGCGTGACCCAAGGCCATTCCGGACGTCCAATGACCATGCCGGGCGCAGCATGGTTTGCGTTCGTCGCCGTGCAACTGGTCGCGGTGATGCGCGTCGTTGCCGAACTGGCACCCGATCATTTTGCGTGGCAGGCCGCTGCTGCAATCGGCTGGCTGATCGCCTTCGTGCCGTGGGTTTTTCGGATTGGTCGCATCTATTTGTCACCACGCGCAGATGGCAAACCGGGATGAGAGCGTTGCCAATGGGCGCACCTCCCATGAGAGCAGCGCGATGATCGAGTTCTATGCGCAGATCAAATGGGTGCACATTGCCGCGGTGATCTGCAGCGGCGTCATTTTTCTCTTGCGCGGCCTGCTGGTGCAGCTCGGCAACTCGCCTATCGCAATGGCTGCGCCCGTTCGCTATCTCAGCTACAGCGTCGACACCGTGCTGCTGACCGCGGCATTGATGCTGCTGACGATCTTGCCTGGCGCGATTTTCGCGAACGGTTGGTTGACGGCCAAGATTGTGTTGCTGTTCGTCTACGTGGGCTTGGGCACGTTCGCGCTCAAGCGCGGACGTACGCCGCGCACGCGAGCGATTTGCTACGTGGCGGCGCTGATGGTCTATCTGACGATGATCGGCATTGCGCTCGCTCATCACCCGCTGGGTTGGCTGACGCGGCTGCGCTGACCGAGGGGCCATCGCGAGCGGCGAACAATCCGGATCGTGCTTGGGTGAACGAGGCCCTCGCGCAACTGCGTCGCGAGGCAGCACGTTCTGCCGATACGCACCTGCTGCGCATCGATTTCCCTGCGTTCCCAAACATCGCGTTCTACTGCGAGATCGTACTGTCTGCGCGGACCGACCGACCTCGATCAAAGGCATTGGCAGACCGCGCGTTGAACCGGGTTTCCTGTTCGAAATTGTTGATGCCGTCGAGGAGATCGACGACGTCGATTCAATTGGCGCAGCGTGGCTGCTGGAAGATTTGCCTGGCCAACGCTACGGCGGCTCGTCGGGCCCCAATCTGATCGCCTGCCTGCGGCTGGCCGAACGCATGCGCGAACGCGGCGAAGCCGGCAGCATCGTCAGCCTGCTGTGCGATCGTGGTGATCGTTATGGCGAAACCTTGTTTGACCGTGAGTGCTTGGCCGGGCAGGGCCTTGATCCCGGGCCTGCATTGGAAACATTGCACGCACGCATCGCCAGGGTTTCGACGAAGCGCTGAGAACATCGTTCCGGCAGGATCGGTTACGGATGGTGGCGTAATCGTCCA
This sequence comes from Rhodanobacteraceae bacterium, assembly GCA_043752325.1. Classification (GTDB taxonomy): domain Bacteria; phylum Pseudomonadota; class Gammaproteobacteria; order Xanthomonadales; family Rhodanobacteraceae; genus Dokdonella. Next base: position 7,941 of record JAYUYW010000345.1, read on the forward strand.
AGAGTTCCCTGGTTGATCTGGATCAGTGCACCGTCTGCACATTCGAACCAAGATGGAGTGACTGACGACAAGACCACCATCGGGAGGTTTCCAATGCACTATCTCAAGCTGTCCATCGTTATTTCGGGTTTGTTCTGTCTGGGGGCAGTTGCACCCGTCGCCGCGCAGGGTCAAGTGCAGCACGAGCACGACCAGCACCAGACTGTCGTCGCCGCATCCCCGCAAGCGCCTGCCCAAGGCTGGGCCACCGACGCGCCACTGCGCACCGGCATGGCCAACATTCGCACATCAGTCGAGGCGCTGCGGCACCTTCAAATGGGCCACATGAGCCGGCAACAGGCACTGGCCGAGGTTGGCATGATCGGCCAGTCGATTGACCACATCATTGCCAACTGCAAGCTCGATCCAGACGCCGATGCGGTCCTGCACCAGGTCATCGCCAAGCTGATTCATGGCAGCGCCGGGCTGAAGTCGGACCTCAAGGACAAGGCCGCCATGGCCAGCTTGCGCGCGGCGCTGCTCGACTATCAGCAACTGTTCGATGATCCGAGCTGGAATTCACGTACGACGGTGGAGTAG
>JAYUYW010000346.1:0-19519 GCA_043752325.1 Rhodanobacteraceae bacterium
ATCCGCCAACAACCGAGCGAGCCCATGTCCAGATACCGCCCTGTTTCCCCGCTCGTAGTGCTCGCGAGTGCAGCACTCTGCTTGCTGGCTGTCTGCGCATCGGCGCAGTCCGCCACCAGCACGCTCGAAGAGCGGATGTCGCAAAAAGACTTTGAAGCATCGGGGCTCAACCGACTGACCCCAGCGGAGCTGTCGCACTTGAACGCGTGGCTGGGTGCACGCCCTATCGTCTCTGGACCCGACGGAAACAACAGGTCTGAACCGGTGTTCTACCCGGAAAGTGGCCGCCGCGAACCCATCACCGCGCACATCGTCGGCGAATTCCAGGGCTGGCGTGGCAAAACCCGGGTTACGCTGGACAACGGCCAAGTCTGGGAACAGGCGCAATCGGGGAGCGCTGGTGACGTACGAATGAGCGACCCGTCCGTGCGGATCAAGCCGATGATGCTCGACAGTTGGCTGATGTACGTGGATGGATGCGGTTGTGACGTGCGCGTCAGACGCGTCGAATAGCCCGGCAGATCAAGCCATTGAATGTGAAAAGGCCTGCATCATGCCGGCCTTTTTCTGGTGCAGAGCCGAACGATCAGCCGCCGTTGGATGCCTTGTCGATTTGCTCCAGGCGGCTCAGCATCTGGTCTGGCGGCAGGTAGCCGCCCAGCTTGGTGCCGTCCGGCGCGTAGACGGCCGGCGTGCCGTCTACGCCGAGGTCAACACCCAGCTTGAATTGGTCAGCGATCGGGTTGTCGCACTTCAGCGGCGACGGATCGGTACCTGACTTCGCGGCCGTGAACGCACTGTTGCGATCCTTGGCACACCACACGGAAACCGCCTTGTCGTAGGACGGCGTATTCAAGCCCGAACGCGGAAAAAACAGGTAGTCCACTTCGATGCCCTTGGCGTTGTAGTCGGCCATCTCCGCGTGCATCTTGCGGCAATATCCGCAATCGATGTCGGTGAACACGGTGATTTTGTACTTGGGCTTCGACGCGGGCGCGAACACCAGTTGCTCGGACGACGGCACCGCTGCAAGTTTGGCCGTTCGCGCTCTGCCGAGACGCTGCTCGGACAGGTCCACTTTGTTGGTCGCGTCGTACAAACCGCCCTGCATCAGGTAGCGGCCGTCGTTGCTGACGTAGACCATGTGGCCCCCCATCAGCACTTGCTGGAAGCCCGCCATCGGTGCCGGCTCGATCGCATCGATCGTGGCATTGGGGACCAGTTTCATCACGCTGGCGCGGACGGCATCCTGGGAGGGGTCACTGGCTGCTTGGGCAATCGCGGCGGTGAGTGCAAGCGCGGCGAGAACGATAGTGGCATTACGGATCATGTTATTTCCTAGAAGTCGCTGGTCTGAATGGGTTGGGGCTACACGGTCAAGTTTGTTGGGACGCGGGGTGATTGGAAACCGGGTCGGTTCCGAATGAGCTGCGCTGCGAATCAGTTCCGGGCCTTCTCCAGAGCGGCGCGACGATCCAGTTCCGCAGCCAGTTTTTCGGGGACCATCGCGATCTCGGCGGCAACCTGTGTGCCGTCGTCGGCAAGGATGGTCGGCGTACCGATGACGCCGGTCGATTGGGCGACGTGGACACTCTCGGCAATCGGATTTTGGCATGTCGCTAGGGTTACCTCCTGGCCACTCATCGCGGCCGTGAAAGCGCTCTTTCGATCCTTGGCGCACCAGACCGCTATGGCCTTCTTGTCCGCTCCCGGATGAATGTCGAGGGGATAGAAAACATACTTGACGGCTATGCCTTGCGCATTGAATGCGGCAACCTGGTCGTGGAACCGGCGGCAGAACGGGCAGTCGATATCGGTGAAGACGGTGACCGAATGACGCGGCCGTTCCGACGTGAAGATGATTTTCTTGTCGTCGCCGAGCGCATTCACCGCTGCCAAACGCAGCCGGGCGCGCGAGGTTTCCCCGACATCGCGCTGGTTCGGCAAGTCGTAAGCATTGCCGTTTAGCACGTAGCGGCCGTCCTTGCTGACGAAGACCACCTTGCCACCGGCGACCACATCGTAGAAGCCGGGCACAGCCGACGCCTGGGCGGAGTCGACGCGCACGTCCAGATCTAGCGCCTTGAGCGCGCGGCGCGCCGTGTCAATGGGAGTTTGCGCCGCAGCCTGCGAAGCGACGAGCAATCCGGCGATGAGTAACAGAGTGCGCATCAAAATCCTCGCTGTGGCGGGTGGCAGGCAGGGCATGCCGCAGATGGGACTGAAGCTGACCCCGCCCAACGCGGAATGGTTCCAACTTTTATTGTGCCATGCCGATCAAAAGCACCATCAGCCCCGCGGATGGTGGCGTTCGTGCAGTCGCTTGAGGCCTTCTTTCGCAACCAGGGTGTAAATCGTCGTGGTCGTCAAAGAGCTGTGGCCCAGCATCATCTGCAGGGCGCGCAGGTCGGCACCGTGGTTGAGCAAATGGGTCGCGAACGAGTGACGCAGCACATGCGGCGAAATCCGGCCAATTGGAATTCCGGCGACGAGCGCGTATTTTTTTATCACAAGCCAGAACATCTGCCGGGTCATGCCGGCGCGGCGCTGGGTCACGAAAAGCGCATCGGCCGGTCCGCCCTTCAGCAACGCAGGCCGAGCATCGCGCACGTAGCGCTCCAGCCAGTCGGCCGCGACTTCCCCAAGCGGCACCAGACGTTCCTTGCCACCCTTACCGACTACCCGCACCAGACCCTGACGCAGGTTGACCTGGCCGGCACGCAGTTCGACCAACTCGCTGACCCGCAAACCGGTCGCATACATCAGCTCGATCATGGTGCGGTCGCGCAGGCCCAGTGGCCTTTCGACCTCGGGTGCTGCAATCAATCGTTCGATATCCGCCTCCGCCAGCGCCTTGGGCAAGCTGCGTGGCAGCTTCGGCGCGTCGACCAGCAAAGTCGGATCGCTGGCCAGGTTGCCGTCACGCTGCTTCAATCGATAGAACTGGCGCAGGCTCGACAGCAGGCGCGCATTCGACCGCGCCGCGTATTTCGCGACGGAACGATCAGCAAGGTAGCGCTGCACGTGCTCACGATTGGAATCAGCCAACGTCGCGCCATGCGCACCAAGCCAGCGCGCAAATCCTTCCAGGTCGCGCCTATAGCTGCTCAGCGTATTGTCGGAAAGCCCCAACTCGCCCCAGAGGCGCGTGCTGAAACGGGCAATTGCCGCTGCGTCTTCGTCGGCAATGGCGTGGCTCGGTGTCCCCATGCCGAACTACTTCTTCGCAGACTTCCCGCCTTTGGCTAGCGCCGGGAATTTCGATTCGTCGTAGCCGCCGACATCAAAGCTCAAGGTCTGGTTGCCGTTGTCGCGTGATTGCAGGTCGATGCTTATTTTCTTTGCCTTCTGCATTTTCGCGATGAAACCCTTCTCATCATTGATGAAGATCGCCGGCTCGCCCGTCTCGGGCAGGTAGGCGGCGATCGTGGTCGGCTCGCCATCGAGCATGGCTGGCAGCTTGCAGACGCCCTTGCAGTTGAAGCCCTTTCCATTGCCAAAAATGTAGACACTCAAACCCCAGGCCGAATGCCGACGCAGGATCAGGCGCACGCGTTCATTCGCTCCGCCTTCGTTGCTGTAGATCGACGCCGTGTTCTGGCTGCCGCCCGATTCGGATACGCCAGTCTGGTAGATCCATAAGCGCGACATGCGTTTTTCGTCGCCGGCGGTTTGGCCCTTGGCTTTCACGTCGGCCAGCGTTTTGCGCACTTCGGCCGCCTGCGCGGTGTTGGGAAAGCGCTCCACGATGCCATCGCCAATTTCGCCGGCCAGTTCCAAACTCTCCGCCTCTACCAGCTGCTGGTACATCGCGTATTCCTGCAGCAACTGTTTACTGACGACCGGCGTAGCGGGTGGTGCCGGCGGGGCGGCAGGTTTGGAACATGCGCTGGCCAACAACGAGATGGCGATCATGGTGGCGATCATCGAACGGGAGCGGGTCATCGAAAAATCCGTCTGGATACTGTCACCCAAGCGTGGCGCGGGCTCGCAGGCATTGCAAGCGCGAAGCGAATTTCATCGAGCTTGTCCACGATCAGGACGCTGGTAATCTTGCCGACCTTTCACGTGATGTCGCCATGTCCGCCGGTTTCGTCCATCTGCATGTCCACAGCGAGTATTCGCTGGTCGACTCGACCATTCGCATCGACGAACTTGTCGCGGCCTGCGTGGCCGCAGGCATGCCAGCGGTGGCGCTGACCGACCAGTCGAACCTGTTTGCAGCAATCAAGTTCTATCAGGCTGCCGAGTCCGCCGGCATCAAGCCAATCATCGGTTGCGATGTGTGGGTGGCCGACCCTGCTGATCCAGACAACCCAACCCGGCTGACCCTGCTCTGCCAAAATCTGGACGGTTATCGCAACCTGTCGCGATTGATTTCTCGCGCCTGGTCGGACGGCCGTCGTGGCGACCACGCCGCCGTCCATCCCGAGTGGTTGCTCGATTGGAATGAAGGGCTGATCGCCTTGGCCGGACGTGAAAGCGAAATCGGCCGTTGCCTGCTCTCTGGCAACGATGAGTTGGCCCACGCCAGTGCCTCGGCCCTGTTGCGACTGTTTCCGGATCGCCTATATCTGGAACTGGTGCGCAGCGAGCGCTGCGATGAGGAAACTTTTATCGCAGCGGCGATTGCGCTCGCGCGCGTGCAGGAAATCCCGGTCGTCGCCAGCAACGATGTGCGCTTTCTAGAACGCGATGATTTCGACGCACACGAAGCGCGCGTCTGCATTCGTCAGGGACGCGTGCTGGCCGATCCACGCCGTCCTCGCGACTATTCGCCCGAGCAATCGCTGAAATCACCGCAGGCGATGGTCGATCTTTTCATTGACATTCCCAGCGCCGTCGAGAATGCGATTGAGCTGGCGCGCCGCTGCAACCTCGAATTTACATTCGGCGTCTATCACCTGCCTGACTTCCCGGTGCCGGCGGACCAGACCCTGGCAAGCTGGATTGCTGTAGAAGCACAACGCGGCCTGGAAGCGCGCCTGGCGCGTTCGCCGGAAGCGCGCGGTTTCACTCGCTCCGATTACGACCAACGCCTGCAACGCGAAGTCGACGTGATTGTGCAGATGGGTTTTCCCGGCTACTTCCTGATCGTAGCCGACTTCATCAACTGGGCAAAGCGCAACGACATTCCGGTTGGCCCGGGACGCGGATCTGGCGCGGGTTCGCTGGTCGCCTACGCTCTTGGCATCACCGACATCGATCCGTTGCGCTACGGCCTGCTGTTCGAGCGATTCCTAAATTCCGAGCGCGTGTCGATGCCTGACTTCGACATCGATTTCTGCATGGACGGTCGAGATCGCGTCATCGACTACGTCGCCGACAAGTACGGCCGCGACCAGGTCAGCCAGATCATCACCTACGGCACGATGGCCGCGAAAGCGGTGCTGCGCGACAGCGGTCGCGTGCTCGGCATGGGTTACACGCAAGTTGATCGGATTGCGAAAACTATTCCGTCGAAGCCGCTGGATATTTCGCTCGAAGATGCTTTGGGCCGCAGCGAGAAATCCCAGCAGGAGCGCGACCGCATCTCGGCCGACCTTTGCGAAGCCTACGCCAGCGACGACGACGTTCGTGAACTGGTCGACCTCGCGCTGAAGCTGGAAGACCTCACCCGCAATGTCGGCAAGCACGCGGGTGGAGTCGTCATCGCGCCGTCGGCGCTGACCGATTTCGTACCGTTGTATTGCGAGGAAGGCGGCGCCGGCGTGGTCACGCAGTTCGACAAGGATGATGTCGAAACAATCGGCCTGGTGAAGTTCGACTTCCTTGGCTTGCGCACGTTGACCATCATCGATTGGGCGGTGAAGTCAATCAACTTGCGGCGTGCGCGCGAAGGCAACGATGCGCTCGATATCGCCGCCCTTCCTCTGGATGACACGAAGACCTACAAGCTGTTCGCGACGGCCACCACAGTTGCGGTATTCCAGTTCGAGTCGGCCGGCATGCAGCGCCTGCTAAAGCAATCCAAGCCGAGTCGCTTCGAAGACCTGATCGCGCTGGTGTCGTTGTACCGACCGGGCCCGATGGACCTGATCCCGGACTACGTCGCGCGCAAGCAAGGCAAGCAGGCCATCGAGTATCCCGACAAGCGAGTCGAGCCGATCCTGCGCGAAACCTACGGCATCATGGTCTACCAGGAACAGGTGATGCAGATGGCCCAGATCGTGGGGCATTACACCCTGGGTTCCGCCGACCTTTTGCGCCGCGCGATGGGCAAGAAGAAGGCTGATGAAATGGCCAGGCATCGCGAGATCTTTCGCGATGGCGCGGCGCAGGACGACATCGATATCCACACGGCTGACCGCATCTTCGACCAGATGGAGAAGTTCGCCGGCTACGGTTTCAACAAGTCGCACGCGGCGGCTTATGCGCTGATCGCCTATCAGACCGGGTGGCTGAAGACGCACTACCCTGCCGAGTTCATGGCGGCGGTGCTGTCATCGGACATGGACAACACCGACAAGATCGTCAACTTCCTGGATGAGTCGCGCGCGCTCGGCCTCAAGGTGTTGCCGCCCGATGTCAATTCATCGACCTGGCAATTCCAGGCCCTGCGCGATGGTTCAATTCGCTACGGGCTGGGTGCGATCAAGGGTGTCGGCCACGGTGCGATCGACGAACTGGTTGCAGCGCGCGAACAGGTTGGCGTATTCCATGGTATCGGGGAACTTTGCGAAACGGTCTCAGCGACGCGTGTGAACAAACGTTTCTACGAAGCCTTGATCAACTGCGGCGCGATGGATGCGCTCGGTCGCAATCGCGCCAGCCTGGCGTTGCAGTTACCTGAAGCAATGCGCCGTGCCGAGCAGCAGACTCGAGATGCGCTGTCCGGCCAGCACGACATGTTTGGTGCGAGCAGTGCCGCAGCGCCGCCAGTGATCCTTGCAGAGACCGAGGAATGGCCGATTGATCGCTTGCTGGCCGCCGAGCGCGACAGCCTGGGCATTTACCTGTCAGGCCATCCGATGGATCGTTGGAGCGACCTGATCGCCAAGCTGGTGACCTGTCCGATCGGCGACATCGAAAAGCATTACAAGGGCAATCGCGACGACGACAAGCGCAACCGTTACGCCAGCCAGACATTCACGCTTGCCGGCCAGGTTTTGCTGGTCCGTCGACGCGGCGAAAAAGGCGCCACCGTCTTGGTCGAAGACGCCAGCGGCCGCATGGAGATGGGCTTTTTCAACGAGATGTACGAAGAGTTTGGCGCGCTACTCAGTCGCGATGCGATCCTGCTCTTCGAAGGCGGCGTCGGCGTCGACATTTTCACTGGCGGCTGGATGATGCGTTGCAACCGGGTGACGACGATCATCGATGCCAGTGCACAACAGGCGCGGGTACTGCGAGTGACCATCAACGGTGTCAGCGGCGACTTCAGTGAGCGACTGCGCACCACCATCGAGCCCTACCGCGGCGGCGCCACCACCATTCGTATCGTGCTGCACAATCAGGCCGGCCAGGGTGAATTCGAACTTGGCCCGGAGTGGCGCGTTCGCGTCGATCCGCCACTGCGCCAGGCAATCGAAGACATGGACGGCGTGCTCGAAGCGGAGCTGCACTACCGTTGATCAGCAGGCTCGATTTTCGCTATCTGCGCTGCGGGAAGTCGGGCTGATTTTCCGGTCGTGCCTGCTGAAACGCATCGATTTCCTCGCAGGTCCGGTGAATGCGATCAATGGTCGGGAAATCGGCCATGTCGACATCGAAACGCAACGCGTTGTAGACCTGCGGAATCAGGCAAAGATCTGAGAGGCCCGGTGCGTCCCCTTCGCAGAAAGTACCGGTTGATAGATCGTCGCGGAGCAATTCCTCGACCGCGCGAAAGCCGCGGCAAATCCAGTGGCGCACCCAGGTTTCTCGTACTTCCTTCGCCAGACCCAGATCGTTCTCCAAGTACTGAAGCACGCGCAGGTTGTTGAGCGGATGGATGTCGCACGCAATCGCCTGCGCGATCGACCGCACGCGCGCGCGCGAACTGTTCATCGCGGGCAACAACGTGCGTGCGCCGTCGTAACACTCTTCGAGATACTCGATAATCGCGATCGACTGGCGGATCACGCGACGCCCGTCGACCAATACAGGCACCAGTTCCTGTGGATTGAGCTCGTGGAAGGCATCGCCGTGTTGCTCGCCGCCGTTGCTGACCAGACTGACTGGAATCAGCTCGTACGGAAGCTCTTTCAGGTTCAACGCAATGCGCACGCGATACGCCGCGCTGGATCGCCAATAGCTGTAAAGCTTTAAGTTGTACTGCACGTCTTCGCCTTGCTGACCGCCGATCAAGACGGCGGATCGTAGCGCGTCACGATCTGGTCGATGTCACCAAATATCGTGTTGTCGTCGCCGTCCAGCACGTCGATACGGACGCGATCGCCGAATTTCAGAAACGGCGTGGTCGGCTTGCCATCACGCAGGGTTTCCACGGTGCGCTGTTCGGCCAGGCACGACGCGCCCTTGCCAGTGTCTTCGTTTGCAATCGTGCCCGAGCCGACGATGGTGCCCGCCGACAGCGGGCGCGACTTGGCGACATGCGCCACCAGTTGCGCGAAATTGAACTGCATGTCGACGCCGCATTCCGCCGCGCCAAACCACTCCCCGTTGATCCAGGTACGCATGGCGCGATGCAGCTTGCTGTCGCGCCATGCATCGCCAAGTTCATCCGGCGTCACCAGCACCGGCGACAAAGCCGAACGGGGTTTGGACTGCAGGAAGCCGAACCCTTTCGCCAGTTCGCCCGGAATCAATTCCCGCAATGAAACATCGTTGATCAATCCGATCAACTGGATATGCTCGGCGGCCAATTCAGGCGACACGCCCATCGGCACGTCGTCGGTGACGACGATCACCTCGGCTTCAAGGTCGATGCCCCAGTCTTCGCTTTGTGCCAGCACCGGATCACGTGGACCAAGGAAGCCCGCGCTGGTCGCCTGGTACATGAGCGGATCGACATAAAAACTCTGCGGCACTTCTGCGCCACGTGCGCGACGGACGCGCTCGACGTGCGGAAGGTAAGCGCTGCCATCGACGAACTCGTAGGCACGCGGCAACGGTGCGGCGAGCGTCTGCATGTCGATGTCAAACGCATCGGATGCTTTGCCCGCATTGAGTTGCTCACTCAACGCATTCAGACGTGGCGCACAGTTGGACCAGTCTTCCAGCGCGCGTTGCAGCGTCGGCGCTATCGCCGCTGCGGATACGCCACGCGATAGATCACGGTTGACGACGATCAGGGTTCCGTCGCGACCACCGGCTTTCAGGCTTGCAAGTTTCATTCGTTGTCCTTTCTTGTCGTCGGCGCAATCAGGCTTGTGCCGGATTGAAATGCTTGACGATACCTTGCCAGCATTCGAAGTATTCGTGTTGCAGAGTCGGCAGTTCCAGCGCCTGCGCGGTCGGATGGATGACCGCCCGCGTCTCGAACATGAAGGCCATGGTGTCGCCGACGAAATCGGGTTTCGTCGTATCCGATGCACTGGCCTTGGCGAAGCTCGCGACATCCGGCCCATGCCCGCTCATGCAGTTGTGCAGGCTACCGCCGCCGGGCACAAAGCCGCCTTCCTTTGCGTCGTAGGCCCCATGGATCAGACCCATGTACTCCGATGCGATATTGCGATGGAACCACGGCGGTCGGAACGTATCGACCGCACACAACCAGCGTGGCGGGAAGATCGCGAAGTCGATGTTCGCCGTTCCCGGCGTGTCGCTGGGTGCGGTCAGCACGGTGAAGATCGACGGGTCGGGATGGTCATAACTTATCGAACCGATCGTGTTGAAGCGGCGCAAGTCGTAACGACACGGCGCGTGATTGCCATGCCAGGCGACCACGTCCAACGGCGAATGGCCAATCGATGCCTCCCACAAACGGCCATCGAATTTCGCGATCAATTTGAAATCACCTTCGACGTCTTCGTAAGCCGCAACCGGCGTCTGGAAATCACGCGAATTGGCGAGGCCGTTCGAACCGATGGGGCCAAGGTCCGGCAACTGGAATGACGCGCCGAAATTTTCAGCGATGTAACCACGCGCTTCGCCATCAGGCAGCTCGACGCGAAAACGCACGCCGCGGGGAATCAATGCGATCTGCTGTGGCTCGATGTCGATCACCCCCATTTCAGTCGCGATCAGCAGCCGCCCTTGCTGCGGAACGATCAGCACCTCACCATCCGCGTTGTAGAAGTAGCGACCCTGCATCGACTGATTGGCGACATACAGATGAATGCCAATTCCCGTCTTCGAGGCCGCACTGCCGTTGCCAGCGAGACTAAGCAGCCCATCGACGAAATCGGTCGGAGTGCTCGGCATCGGCAACGGATCCCAACGCAACTGGTTCGGCGTTGTCGGAGTTTCGTTGTACCGGTTGTGAAGCGCGGGTTGCTCGTACGCGACGAACGGACGATGCATCGCGGCGGGACGTATCCGATACAACCAGCTACGTCGGTTCGCATGTCGCGGTGCCGTGAATGCGGTGCCGGATATCTGCTCGGCATACAGCCCATAGGGCGCCCGCTGCGGAGAGTTGCGCCCTTCCGGGAGCGCGCCCGGCAACGACTCGGTGGCGACTTCATTGGCGAATCCGCTCATATATTTTTCGGTTGTCATCGTGATCGTCTCCTGGCTGCTGCCAACTGTGTCGTAGCTTCAGCGCCCCTGCCGCAAAAGCAACGGCTTTCACTCGACTGCGTCGAGCGAGTCACCTTTCTTCGCTTGCCCAAAGAAACGTAACCCATCGAAAGGGCCCCCGGACGGGTCGGGCGTGCGGAGAAGCGGCACGACTGCGCGAGCTGGCTACGGGATTCGTTGAAGGCGCATCCCTGCACCTGCATCGAACTGGCCGAATCCATTCGGGCCACCCTGCGGGCCTTCTCTACGCCAACTCGCCTCCCCGAATCGGGAGGTAGGTCAAAGGCACGCCGCGCCATGCGCTCCACAAGGCCGACGCTTTGCGGCGGATGCCGTTTCTTTTGATTCACCCGCCCGTTCCTGTCGGCAAGTGCTGGACGGGACAGCCGCTTGCGGGCCCCGCGAGGGATCGCGTGGCTTCGGCTGCGGCACAGGATGTGCCTTCAGCCGAACCCGGCCAGTGCTTGCGCAGTCGTGCGGCTTCGCCGCACGACCAACAGGCCGTCGGGTCGCATCTTTTGGTTACTTTTCTGTGCGAGCAGAAAAGTGACTGGGTCGGCGGCAGCCGAACCATACGCTTGACCCGTCTGGCGTCAGACCACGAGCACGATGAAGTGACTCGCGCGCCGGCAGGCGCGGGAAACGCTTGACCGGACTTGCGATAAAAAATGAGCAATACCGATTGACTGCTTCGAGGAGGTCGAGCAAACCCCACTAGCGAGAGGCGAACGCCAAGGACGCCGCACAAGCCCTTGCGATAGGGCTCGCCGAAGGCGAAAGTCGATCTCCGAGACACGCGGAAAACCTACAGCACCCCGCGCCTCATTTGTTCGCGTTCAATCGACTCGAACAAGGCGGTGAAATTGCCTTCGCCGAAGCCGAGGTTGCCCTTGCGCTGGATGATCTCGAAGAAAATTGGACCGACGCAGTTCTTCGTGAAAATCTGCAGTAGCAGCTTTTCCTTGGTCTCCACGTCAGCGTCGATCAGGATGCGGTTCTTCTCCATCCTCGCCACGTCTTCGCCGTGATTGGGAATTCGCACGTCGATGACTTCGTAGTACGCATCGGGCGTATTTAGAAACTCGATGCCCTGACCGCGCATCGCTTCAATGGTTTCGTAGATGTTGTCGGTGAAGCAGGCGATGTGCTGGATGCCTTCGCCCTTGTATTCGTCCAGGTATTCGTTGATCTGCGACTTCGCGTCCGCCGATTCGTTGAGCGGAATGCGGACCATGCCATCTGGCGCCGTCATCGCCTTCGACACCAGGCCGGTCTTCGCTCCCTTGATATCGAAGTAGCGGATCTCGCGGAAGTTGAACAGCCGCTCGTAGTAGTCCGACCACTTCGCCATGTTGCCGAAGAATACGTTGTGAGTCAGATGATCAATGAAGGTCAGCCCGTAGCCCTTTGGCATGCGCTCGACGTCGGGCAGGAACTCATAATCCGGATCGTGGATGGTTCCGGCATCGTCGTAGCGGTCGACGAGGTAGAGCATGCAATCGCCAATACCCTTGATGACCGGCGCGGCGACGGCCTTGGTGATTTCATCCTGCTCGGTGAAGGATTCGCCGCCGTTCTTCAGCGCCTGTACGCGCACCCATTCCGCCAGCTTCTTTACGCGAATCGCGAAGCCGCAGGCAGATGGGCCATGCTCGGCCGCGAACTTGGCAGCGAACGAATCGGGATCTTCGTTGATCAGGAACGTGGCATCGCCTTGGCGATAGGTGGTGATCTTGCGCATCTTGTGGCGAGCAACGGCGCTGAAGCCCATCTTGACGAACAGCGCGTGCAGTTTTTCCGGCTCTGGCGACGCGAACTCGACGAACTCGAAGCCATCGATACCCATCGGGTTTTCGAACTGCACCGGCTCCATGCCGGCCTGTTTTTGTGCGCTCATCTTCGGACTCCGGCAAAGGTTCTGGGCGGTTTGCGCCGCTGCGGTTTTGACTTTATAGTTTCATTTGAAACTAGTTGCAAGGACTGCCGCACCATGCCGCCTTCGCCCAAACGCCAGCACGCCGTCCTCGAACTGGACCGTTTCCTGCCGTATCGGCTATCGGTATTGTCGAACACGCTCAGCCAGGCCATTGCGGCCGAATACGAACAGCGTTTCCAGTTGTCGATCACCGAATGGCGCGTGATGGCGGTGCTGGGTCGATACACCAATATCGCCGCTCGCGAAGTCGCCCAGCGCACCGCGATGGACAAGGTCGCGGTCAGCCGCGCCGTCGCCCAACTGCTCGCCGCTGGCCGCATCGAGCGCGCGATCGCCAGCCATGACAAACGCCAATCGATGCTACGCCTGACCGAAGCCGGCCACGCCATCTACGACCAAGTCGCGCCCTTGGCACTGCAGCACGAGGCGCGTCTGCTCGCCCAGTTGGACGCCATCGAGCGTGAATGGCTGGAGCGCATCCTCGCAAAGCTCTGGCAAATCGAGCGCAGTACGCTGGCCGGCTGATCGATCGCAGCCAAGGCCACAAACGAAAACGGCGACCTTGATGCGGCAGCAGGCGTTACTTCACGCCATGCATCAGCTTGTTGACCAGCGGCGAAAGCACCAGCAGCACGGCTCCGCAAATCACGCCGCCCCAGATCATCTGCGTGTAGATCGCCGCGTAGTGATCGATGCCGGTGGTGAGGCCGCTGCCACCGGACGAAGCCACCGATGCGATCCAGCCCGCCGTGAAGTTACCGAGTGCGGTACACATGAACCACGCGCCCATCGCCATGCCGACGTCGCGTGGCGCGGCCAGCTTGGTGACCATCGACAGGCCGATCGGCGACAGGCACAACTCGCCCATCGTGTTGATCAGGTAGCACAGCGCCAGCATCGACCACGGCACCTTGCCGGTGGCGTCCTGGAGGTTGCCGATCGCGTAGACCAGCACGGTGAAGCCGAGTGCGACCAGCAGCAGTGCGATGGCGAATTTGCGCGGGATCGATGGATTGAAGTTGACTCGATCCAGACGCGGCCACAGCCACGCGAACAGCGGCCCGAGCAGCACGATGAAGATCGGATTCGCCGACTGGAACAGGGTGAAATCGAACGGCGCATCGACGTAGTCGCGGGCGAAGAAATTCAGCGACGAGCCGGCTTGCTCGAACATGCCCCAGAACACGATCTTGGCGAGGAACAGCAACAGCATCGCGATGTAGCGATGCATCTGTACCTTGTCGCCGCTGCGGATTCCGCTGACGATGAACCAGATCGACAGGCCGATCATCAAGCCGACCAGAAGGTAGCCGACCACGGTGGCGCGGCTCAGCAGCAGGTAGACCAGCGGCACCGCCAGCAGTGCGCCGCCCAGCACCTTGAACACCCGCGTCACGCTTTCGCCACCGGCCGGCGTCTTCCCGACCGGGCCCAGCCAGTGCGCCAGAAGGTGGAACATGGTCAGGCCGAAGATCATGCCGATCGCGGCCGCGAAGAAGCCCCACTGATAGCCGAAGTAGTTGCCGATGATGGCGCCACAGATGATCGGCGCGAAGAAGGCGCCGGCATTGATGCCCATGTAGAAAATGGTGAAACCGGAATCGCGACGCGGGTCGTCCACCGAGTACAGCTTGCCGACCATCGCCGAGATGTTCGGCTTGAACAGGCCATTGCCGACCACGATCACGGCCAGCCCAACCAAAAAGCCGGGCAGTTGCGGAATCAGCAGCAGGAACATGCCCACAGCCATCAAGGCGCCGCCGAGCAGAATCGAACGCTGATAACCGAGATAGCGGTCCGCGATGAAGCCGCCGAAGATGCCGGTCGCGTAGATCAGCGCGGTGTAGGCACCGTAGGTGAGACTGGCCTGCGCGTTCGCCTCGCCGGCAGGCAGGTGGCTGAAGAACGTCGACGCGACGTACACCGCCAGCAACGCGCGCATGCCGTAGTAGCTGAAACGCTCCCAGAACTCGGAAGCGAACAGCATCCATAGCGCGCGCGGATGGCCGAAGAAGTCGCCGCCTGGCAAGGGCGGCGAGCGCTGGTCGGAAACCGGATTCATGGCCAACCCGCGCGTACGGCGGTGACGTGCGTTGCCGACATCACTTCACACCGTGCATCAGCTTGTTGATCATCGGAGCGAACAGGAAGAAGACCACGGCGGCACCGCAACCCAGCCAGATCAACTGGTTGAAGGTAACCAGGTACTGGTCCAGGCCACTCGCGGCTTTACCATGGCCACCGCCACCGGAAGCGACCGACGCGATGGCACCGGCGACGAAGTTGCCCATGGCAATCGACAGGAACCAGCCACCCATCGCCATGCCGACTTCCCTCGGCGCGGCCAACTTGGTGACCATCGACAAACCGATCGGAGAAAGGCACAGCTCGCCCATCGTATGGATCAGATAGCACAACGCCAGCATGATCCACGGAATCTTGGCACCCGTATCGCCCACCGCCTTGATCGCCAGCACCAGCACGAAGAAACCCACTCCGACGCCGAGCAGGCCGAATGCAAACTTTCGAGGGATGGAAGGATTGATACCGCGTTTTTCCAGCGCAGGCCACATGGCCGCAAAAACTGGCGCCAGCAGCAGGATGAAGACCGGGTTGGCCGACTGGAACAAGCTGAAATGGAATGGCGCGTCGACGTAATCGCGAGCCAGGAAGTTCAGCGACGAACCGGCCTGCTCGAACAGCGCCCAAAACATCATGTTCGCCACGAACAGGATCAGCATGGCGATGTAGCGCTGCATCTGCACCTTGTCGCCACTACGGATGCCGCTGCTGACGAAGTAGACGGCCAGGGCCACCATCATCACTACCAGGATGTAGCCCGCAATCACCGACTGGCTGAGCAGGAAGTACACCACCGGTACCGCAACGATTGCGCCGATCAATACCTTGATCAGGCGGCCGTATCCTTCCGCACCTTCGGGTGGCTTGCCGACGTGACCCAACCAGCCCGACAACGCCTGGAACACGATGATGCCAAAAATCATGCCGATACCCGCGGCGAAGAAGCCCCACTTGAATCCATACATAGCGCCGATCCAGGCACCGCATACGATAGGCGCGATAAGTGCGCCGGCGTTGATGCCCATGTAGAAGATCGTGAAGCCCGAGTCACGGCGCGGGTCGCCCGGCGAATACAGTTTGCCGACCATGGTGGAGATGTTCGGCTTGAACAGGCCGTTGCCGACCACGATTACCGCCAGGCCGATCAGGAACACGGTGAGGTTCTCGACCAGCAAAAGGAACATGCCGGCCGCCATCAAGGCACCTCCGAGCATGATTGATCGCTGATAGCCAAGGTACCTGTCGGCGATGTAGCCGCCGAAGATCGCCGTCGCATAAACCAGCGCCGTATAGGCGCCGTAGGTCAAGCTGGCGGCGGCGTTTGCCTCACCTTCCGGCAACAGGCCGAAGAACGTGGTGGCCACATAGACGGCCAACAGCGCGCGCATGCCGTAGTACGAGAAACGCTCCCAGAACTCCGCCGCAAACAGCATCCACAACGGCTTGGGATGGCCAATGAATTCGCCGGGCGGCGGCGGAAGATATTCGTCCTGCGAGTAAATCGGACCGCTCATTGACGTCTCTCCAACGCGAGTAAAAGTGGGGGAATTCCGCGTACCCAATGCTGATCGGGGCCGACAAGGGCGACAGGTTTAACCGCAGATGAACGCGGCGTCAAACCGCACTGCGCCATTTGTCGCTAGTCGGGCTCGCCCAGCACGGTCCGTACGTCGAACAATTCAGGGAAAAACGTCAGCTCCAGTGCCTTGCGGAGGAAGGCGACTCCGGATGATCCGCCAGTACCTCGCTTGAAGCCGATGATGCGTTCCACCGTCTTCATATGTCGGAATCGCCAGGCTTGGAACGCGCTTTCGATGTCTACGAATTGCTCGCACAAGTGGTACTCCGACCAGAACTCATCGGGGTTTTCATAGATGCGTTTGTAGACCGGGATCAGCCCACCGTTGCGCTCATACGGCTGCGAGAAATCGCGCTCCAGCAACTCTGGCGGAATCGCATGACGTTGCCGCGCCAGGTAGCGCAGGAACTCGTCGTACAGGCTTGGCGCGTTGAGCACCTCGATCAATTCCTGCTGGCGCGGCGGATCGTGCGCGAACACCTTCACCATCTCGGCATTCTTGTTGCCGAGCAGAAATTCGATGATCCGATACTGCTGCGACTGAAAGCCTGATGCCGAGCCCAGCACGTGGCGAAATTGCAGATACTCCGCCGGCGTCAGCGTTTCCAGCACCGACCATTGCTCGGTCAACTGGCGCTGGATCTGCTTGAAGCGGGCCAGCACTTTCAGGCATGGCTCTACGTCGTCTTTCGCCAAAAGCCTCATTGCGGCGCGCAACTCATGGATGATCAGCTTCATCCACAACTCGGAGACATGGTGCTGGATGATGAACAGCATCTCGTCGTGATGCGGTGGGTCGCTGATCGGGTGTTGCGCTGCGAGCAACGTGTCCAGCGCCAGATACCCGCCGTAGCTCAGGCGTTCGCCAAGATCGGTTTCGATCCCTTCTTCAAGATCACGCTTGTTGGTTTCGTGGTTCATGTGTCAAGCCGCAATGAAGGTGGAAACGCAAGCTTAGCGCGAGGCTGTAGCGCGCCGCGTGTTGCGTGCTGCCTTGCGGGTGAGGGCCTGATTTTGCTATCAATACGCTGTTCGTCGTGGCACTGGGCCATTGCGGATGCAGCCTCAGGCAACCGGCACTGGATCCGGGTTCTGCCCGTCCGCTTCGCATCCGGCCCTCGATGTTTTGCCACGATCCGGGGACAGAACCTCGCCGCGCGTAATTCGGGCCGGCTCTGTCATCGTCGCCACATCCCGTATTCAACGGAGACTTCCCTTGTCCGTCGTCGCTTCGTTCCAGATCGAATACCTGCAATACCTTGATGCCGACGGTCACCTCGTTCGCGACGACCTTCCCGCGTTTGCGCGCGACGTCAAGCAGTTGGTCAATCTCTACAAGGAGATGCTGCTGATCCGCGTCTTCGATACCAAGGCGATCGCCTTGCAGCGCACCGGCAAGCTCGGCACCTACGCGCCTTGCCTGGGTCACGAGGCCGCCTATCTCGCTATCGGCAGCGCAATGAAACCGGAAGATTGCTTCGCACCCAGCTACCGCGAATACGGCGCGCAAGTGCATCGCGGCGTGAAGATGCGCGAAATCCTGATGTACTGGGGTGGCGACGAGCGCGGCAACGATTTTCAGGACGCGCCGAAACACGATTTCGCGTGGAGCGTGCCGATCGCCACGCAATGCCTGCATGCCGCCGGTTCGGCGCTGGCATTCAAGGTGCGCAAGGAACCAAGAGTCGCCGTTTGCACGGTCGGCGATGGCGGTTCGTCAAAGGCCGATTTCAACAGCGCCATCAACGTTGCCGGCGCGATGACGCTGCCGCTGGTGGCGGTCATCGTCAACAACGGCTGGGCGATCTCGGTGCCACGCTCGGCACAGACCGGCGCAAAAACACTCGCGCAGAAAGGCATCGCTGCCGGCCTTGAATGCATCCAGGTCGACGGCAACGATTTGATCGCGATGCGTTCCGCCATGGACATCGCCATGAAGCGCGCCCGTTCGGGCGGTGGCGGCACCGTGATCGAAGCCGTTACCTATCGATTGTCAGACCATACCACCGCTGACGATGCGCGCCGCTACCGCGAAGATGCCGAAGTGAAATCGGCGTGGGAGCGCGAGCCATTGCGGCGCATGAAGGCATACCTGCAATCGCTTAACGCGTGGACCGAAGAAGAAGAAACCGCGTGGAAAGAACAATGCGGAAAATACGTCGATATCGAAGTCAACGCCTACCTTGAATCGCGCTCGCAGCCGGTCGAGGCGATGTTCGATTACGTCTACGCAGAGCTGCCGCCCGACCTCGTCGAGCAGCGCGCCGAAGCGCTCGCCATCGAACAGCGCGGCAAACACTGACTTTTTGATTCAATCGACCGGCACGCAGCCAGCAACGAGCAAATATCCATGGCACAAATCACCCTGATCGAAGCCGTCACCCAGGCCCTCGCCTACGAGATGGCGAACGATCCGTCCGTCGTCGTATTGGGCGAAGACGTCGGCATCAACGGCGGCGTGTTCCGGGCCACGTCAGGCCTGCTCGACAAGTTCGGCGCGCTGCGCGTCATCGACACGCCGCTGTGCGAAACCACCATCGCCGGTCTTACCGTCGGGCTGGCCGCGCAAGGCATGAAGCCGGTTGCCGAGGCGCAGTTTGAAGGCTTCATCTACCCGATGATGGAACACATCTGCTGCCATGCGGCTCGCATGCGTACGCGTACCCGTGGACGGCTGACCGTGCCCGCCGTGTTCCGCGCACCGTGGGGCGGCGGCATTCGCGCGCCCGAACATCATTCCGAGGCGAACGAACACCTGTTCACGAACGTGCCCGGCTTGCGCGTGGTGTTGCCATCCTCCCCGGCTCGCGCCTATGGCCTGCTGCTCGCCGCGATCCGCGATCCCGATCCCGTTATCTTCTTCGAGCCAAAACGTATCTATCGCCAGTACAAGGAAGAAGTACCGGACGACGGCGAAGCTCTGCCGCTCGATGTCTGTTTCGTGTTGCGCGATGGCACCGACGTCACGCTGGTCACTTGGGGCGCGCAGGTAAAAGAAACCCTGGAAGCCGCCGACGCGCTGGCGAAGGACGGCATCAGCGCCGAAGTGATCGACGTCGCCACGCTGAAGCCGCTCGACTTCGACACCATCGCCGAATCGGTCGGCAAGACCGGCCGCTGCGTGATCGTCCACGAAGCGCCGCGCACTGCCGGCTTTGGTGCCGAAATCGCCGCACGCCTGGCCGAGCAATCGATGTACGACCTGGTCGCTCCCGTCGAGCGGGTCAGCGGTTACGACACGCATATCCCGCTGTTCCGCCTGGAAATGAAATACCTTCCCAGCGTCGACAAGATCG
>JAYUYW010000347.1:0-3356 GCA_043752325.1 Rhodanobacteraceae bacterium
ACCTCGCCATTCGCCACGTTCAGCTCCGGCGCGGAGACCGTGATGACGCCAGCGGCCGCCTCGCGATCCTCGCTGCTTCGCAACTGCACGATGATGCCCTGCGGACCGCGCCCGACCGACTGGTAGCGGATGTCCTTGGTGCGCAGCACGCCACGGATGTCCTCGATGTAGCGCTGATTCTGCTTTTCAAACACGTCCTTGTCGTCAACCTGCATCAGGAAGTGGACGCCGCCTTGCAGATCGAGGCCAAGCGGCATTGAATCGGCACCAATCGCGCGCAACCAACTTGGCACGGTAGAAGCCAGGTTCAACGCGATTACGTAACCATCACCGCGATCATCCTTGGCGAGACCGGTCTTGATGATATCGGCGACGTTGTTCATTACGTCGCCCTGGTCGTCGCTCTTGGGCAGGCGCACAAGCAAGCGATCTTTGACCACTTCGATCCGGTCCGGAACGATCTTGGCAGCGTCGAGATAGCCTTCGACCGTAATCTTCAGCGCCTCGTCGACCACCGAGCCACGGTTGGCGGAAATCTGCACGGCCGGTTGTGGACGGAAAACATTGGGCAGACCATAAATCAGGCCGGCGGTAACGGCAAATACGACGAGCGCGTATTTCCAGCGGGGAAAATCATTCATGCGTAGATCCGCAGCGCGACGCCGGGCTAGCCGGCGCACGGAGGTTGTCGATCGGGACGATCAGGATGCCTTGAGTGTGCCTTTCGGCAACACGGTAGTAATGTGCTGCTTGCTGACCTTGACGCGAACGCCATCTGCGATGTCCAGCGTCACAAACTGGTCAGCCATATCTTCAATGCGGCCAAGGAGGCCGCCCGTAGTGATCACTTCATCACCACGCGACAGTGCCGTGATCATCGCTTTCTGTTCTTTCGCCCGCTTCATCTGTGGCCGAATCAGCATGAAATAGAAGATGCCGAACAGGATGATCAGCGGCAGGAATGACATCAGCGGGTTCGGTGCCGCAGGCGCCGTAGCCTGTGCGTAGGCGGAACTAATCAGAAAATCCATGTTGTCTCCAGAAGATTCAGGGGAAGCGGGTTATGCCCGTCCCGGAAAAGGCCGCAAATTATGACACGCGGGCGCGATGCGCGAAATATCGCGCATCCAGTTGCACTGGATCTGGGGCATCGCGCCACCCATCCGCGTGGGTTTCTTCACTCTCCCGCCGGTAGGAGGACCGAGGGTGAGGGTCCGACTCTTGAGTCGCCATTCGGCGAGGGATGGCTGTCGCCAGACTGATCAAGCGGTTCTCGCGCCGGCCGCGCGCCGCTTCTCGCTTTTTGGCTCTCGCCAGACTGGTCAAGCCTTTCTCGCGCCTGCCGGCGCGCGAGTCACTTTTCTGGCGCACAGAAAAGTAACCCAAAGATGCGGCCCGATGGCCTGTCGCCCGCACGGTGAAGCCGTGCGGGTACGCAAGCACTGGTCGGGTTCGGTTGAAGGCACATCCTGTGCCGCAGCCGAAGACGGGCAATCCATTGCGCGTCCCGCATGCGGCCAATCCGTCCAGCGCTTGCCGACAGGAACGGGCGGGTGAATCAAAAGAAACAGCAACCGCCGCATAGCGGCGGACAACGCAGCGATCCTGCGTGCCTTTGAACTACCTCCCGATTCGGGGAGGCGAGCTGGCGGAGAAAAGGCCCGCAGGATGGCCCGAATGGATTCGGGCCGGTTCGCTGTCAGCACAAGGATGTGCTGTCAGCGAACCTCGTAGCCATCTCGCGCAGTCGTGCGGCTTCATCGCACGACCGACCCGCCACGGGCGCAACTTTGGGCCATGTTTCTGTGCGAGCAGAAAGGTGGCTCGCGCGCCGGCAGGCGCGAGGAACGCTTGACCAGATTTGCGACATAACATATGGACGTCTAAACGGCCAAACCTAGCGGATATGAAGTCTTCGCAACAATGAGAGGTCGGGCAACAGTCGAGCCGTCACCACCAGCCCTTCCCCCGGTGAGGGGAAAAGGCACAGCGTGGCTCACGTCGCGCCGCAGACGGAAGCAAGCCGCAACGCGTGCAAAGGGCCGTCGCCACCGGCGACAATAGAGAATGATCAAGAGACGAATGTTGCAGGTGGATGTGTTCACGAAACGCCCCGGGTTCGGCAACCCGCTGGCCGTGGTACTAGTTGGCGAGGGCATCGACGACGTGTCGATGCAGCGGTTTGCGGCGTGGACGAATCTGTCGGAGACCACCTTTCTGCTGCCACCCACGGATGATCGCGCCGACTATCGCGTGCGCATATTCACGCCACGCCAGGAGTTGCCGTTTGCTGGTCATCCCAGTGTAGGCAGCGCGTATGCTGCGCTGCACGCCGGGATGATCGAGCCACGCGACGGCACGCTTGTCCAGCAATGCGCCGCCGGGCTGTTGCCGATGCGAGTGGAAGGCCGCGTCGGCAATTGGAAAGTTCATGTTCGCGCACCCGAAGCGCGTCAACGCGTGGCGAAGGAACATGAATTGCGGTTGTTGTCGCCGATCTTTCCCGCCTTGGCTCAGTCAATGCTTGCGCGCGCCGTCGTCGTCGATAACGGACCGGCATTCTGGATCGTTGCCTTGCCAGATGAAGCCTCGGTGAGAACCCTGATTCCCGAACTTGCGGCGATGGCGAGCCTGTGCGAGACGTCCGCCTGTGTTGGCGTGGCGATCTACGCGCCAACCGACTCCGGCAGTTCCGAGCACCTCGTCGTACGCGTGTTCTGTCCGGCCGATGGCATCGCCGAAGATCCCGTCACGGGCAGCGCCAACGCAGCGATTGCCAGCGTGTTATACGGCAATGGTCAACTGGCGCATCTCGGCAATCCGTACCGCGCCAGCCAGGGTCGCGAGCTGGGTCGCGACGGTATCGTCGAAGTTTCGGTCGAAGACGACGGCGCTGTGTGGATCGGCGGCGAATCGGTGATCGTCATCGACGGGACGCTGCGCTGGGTTTGATCGCGAAGGCTTCAAATAAGCGTCCATTGCGAAGCGCGGCTAAACTTGGGCCATGCTCAAGATCGATACCCATACTCACGTACTCCCGGAATCCTGGCCGGACCTCGCCACCAAGTACGGTGATGATCGCTTTCCAGTCATCGTCAATTCCGAAGGTCGGCGGCGCATCTACAAGGACGGGAAGTTTTTTCGCGAAGTGTGGGACAACGCCTATCACGCGCAGACGCGGATCGACGATTACCGCAAGTTCGGCATCCAGGTGCAGGTGGTTTCGACCGTGCCGGTGCTGTTCTCGTATTGGGCGAAAGGCAACCAGGCACTGGAGCTGCATCGGTTCCTCAACGATCACACTGCCGGTTTGTGCAGGGATCATCCGCGTAACTACATTGGCATCGGCACGGTTC
>JAYUYW010000348.1:0-3356 GCA_043752325.1 Rhodanobacteraceae bacterium
CGCGTCATCGCGACACGGCGACGGCGGCGCTCGATCAGCACGACGCCCAGTTCTTTTTCCAGCGAAGTCAGTTGAAGCGAAATCGATGGCTGCGAGAGAAACAAAGCCTCGGCCGCGCGCGCCAAGGTGCCCACCTTGGCGACGGTGCAGAAGGCGCGTAGCTGCTTTATCCGGTTGCCCTTGTAGTAGAAGCGTGGCGGGGCAGTTTCGCCTGCGTTTGCGGTCCTGATAGCTTTCCTCTGCACCTTTTTTGCTGCGCTGCGGCGCAAGATGCCTGACGAATCAGACTGCTTTCTAGCTGTCACGGTGATTCCAATCAATAACTTGTGTGAACATTAACACGGTCAATGCTCATTGTTAAAACATTTGCTTTGTCAAACTCGAGAGCAACGGCATAGGCTATGCCTCCAGTGAATTGGTGGTCTATGCATGTCCGTTTCGATCCTCAAGTCTTCGTCTCCAACCTCAGCTCAAGCCGAAATACTCACGGGCGAAGCGCTCGCCTTTGTCGCGGAACTGCATCGCAAGTTCAACTCGCGCCGCTTGGCACTGCTGGTTGCGCGCAAAGATCGCCAAGCGAAATTCGACGCAGGCGAACTGCCCGATTTCCTCGCTGAAACGCGGGCGATTCGCGAGGGCAACTGGAAGGTCGCTCCGATCCCGTTAGCGTTGCAAAACCGTCGCATTGAAATCACCGGGCCGGTAGATCGCAAAATGATCATCAACGCGCTCAATTCCGACGCCAAGGTGTTCATGGCCGACTTCGAGGATTCGTCGTCACCGACCTTCGCTAATCAGATCGATGGCCAAGTCAATCTGCGCGATGCGAATGCCGGAACGATTTCGCTGACGACGCCAGAGGGCCGTGACTATCGGCTCAGGGCCGATCCAGCCGTACTGATCGTACGGCCACGCGGCTGGCATCTGCCGGAAAAACACGTTCTGGTGGATGGTGAGATTGTCTCGGCATCGCTGGTCGATTTCGGGCTGTACGCATTCCACAACGCCGTCGCTTTGCAGGCGCGTGATCGCGGTCCGTACTTTTACCTGCCTAAGCTGGAGAGCCACCTCGAAGCCAGGCTTTGGGACGACGTGATGGCGCATGCCGAATCAGCGCTGGGCATTCCGGCCGGATGCATGAAGACCACGATCCTCATCGAAACACTGCCAGCGGTGTTCGAGATGCATGAAATCCTGCATGCAATGAAGAGCCGCATTGTGGGCCTCAACTGCGGGCGTTGGGACTACATTTTTTCGTACATCAAGACGTTCCGCTGCCATCCCGACCGCGTGCTGCCAGAACGCGGTCAGGTCGGCATGGGCGTCCCGTTCCTCAAGG
Organism: Rhodanobacteraceae bacterium; assembly: GCA_043752325.1. Classification (GTDB taxonomy): domain Bacteria; phylum Pseudomonadota; class Gammaproteobacteria; order Xanthomonadales; family Rhodanobacteraceae; genus Dokdonella. The sequence goes on from JAYUYW010000348.1 coordinate 1,340, forward strand.
CCTACTCAGAACTGTTGATTCACACCTGCCATCGTCGTGGCGCGTTCGCGATGGGCGGCATGGCCGCGCAGATTCCGATCAGCAACGATGCGGCGGCGAATGAGGCTGCACTCGCCCGCGTCCGAACCGACAAGCAACGCGAAGCGCGCGCCGGTCACGATGGAACATGGGTGGCACACCCAGGATTGATCCCGACCGCCGTCACCGAATTCAATGCGGTATTCACCGGCCCGAATCAGCTCGAGGTGATGCGTGAAGACGTGGTCGCGGATCGCGCCACTTTGATTGAGCCGGCTCACGGCACCATCAGCGCCGCCGGTTTCGAAGCCAACATCGATGTCTGCGTGCGCTACGTCGCCGCTTGGCTGGGTGGCCTGGGCTGCGTTCCCATCCATTACCTGATGGAAGACGCGGCGACTGCCGAGATCAGCCGTGTGCAGCTGTGGCAGTGGCTACACAACGCCAGCACCAAACTCGACGACAGCAGCTTGATCGATTTCGCGATGTTTGATCGCGTGCTGGCCGGCTGCAAGCAGCGCTTGCCTGACAGCGGACTGCCCGGACAAGAACGAATCGATACGGCCATCGCGATGCTGCGCGAATGGACCCACGCCGACGAACTGCTCGACTTCCTCACCTTGCCTTCCTACGAACGGCTCGCCTGAGTCCGTTCGATTTCCCTGCCGCTTCCTATTCGACATCGCCAAGGCCACCACCATGAATACGCATGCCATGAGCAACAACGCAACCAACATGCCCAGTGCCCAACAGATCGCCCAGGACTGGGCCACCAATCCGCGATGGGTCGGCATCAAGCGCAACTACGCCGCCGCCGACGTTGTGCGCCTGCGAGGCACGGTGCACGTCGAGCATTCGCTGGCGCGCATCGGGGCCGAGAAATTGTGGACGTCGCTCAACAACACGCCCTTCGTCAATGCGCTTGGCGCGCTGACCGGCAACCAGGCGATGCAGCAAGTGAAGGCGGGACTCAAGGCAATTTACCTTTCCGGTTGGCAGGTCGCCGCCGACGCGAATCTCGCTGGGCAGATGTACCCCGATCAGTCGTTGTATCCGTCCGACTCGGTGCCGAATGTGGTCAAGCGCATCAACAACACGCTGCTGCGCGCGGACCAATTGAGCCATGCCGAAGGTGACGACAGCATCGACTACCTGCAACCGATCGTTGCCGACGCGGAAGCCGGCTTCGGCGGCGTGTTGAACGCATTCGAGCTGATGAAAGCGATGATCGAAGCCGGTGCCGCTGGTGTGCATTTCGAGGACCAGCTCGCCTCGGTGAAGAAGTGCGGCCACATGGGTGGCAAGGTGCTGGTGCCGACTCGTGAAGCCATCGAGAAGCTCAACGCCGCACGCCTCGCCGCCGACGTGATGGGCGTGCCAACCTTGCTGGTCGCACGCACCGATGCCGAAGCGGCTGATCTGTTGACCAGCGACATCGACGCCAACGATACCCAGTTCGTCACCGGCGAGCGCACCGTCGAAGGTTTCTACAAGACCCGCAATGGTCTTGACCAAGCCATCTCGCGCGGCCTCGCCTATGCGCCGTACGCTGATCTGGTCTGGTGCGAAACCGGCAAGCCGGATCTGGAATTCGCGCGCAAGTTTGCGGAAGCCATCCACGCCAAATTTCCTGGAAAGATGCTTGCCTACAACTGCTCGCCCAGCTTCAACTGGAAGAAGAATCTCGACGACGCCACCATCGCTAAATTCCAGACCGAAATCGCCAAGTACGGCTACAAGTTCCAGTTCATCACGCTGGCCGGCTTCCACGCACTCAACTATTCCATGTTCAACCTCGCCCACGGCTACGCCCGCAACCAGATGTCGGCGTTCGTGGAGTTGCAGGAAGCCGAATTTGCCGCCGCCGACCGTGGCTTCACCGCAGTCAAACACCAACGCGAAGTCGGCACCGGCTACTTCGACGCCGTCACCCAGGCGATCCAGCAGGGCAAGTCATCAACCACCGCCCTCACCGGGTCGACCGAGGAAGAGCAGTTCG
>JAYUYW010000349.1:0-3351 GCA_043752325.1 Rhodanobacteraceae bacterium
GTGCAGAAGTCCACACCGGCGACCCTGACAGTGGCATTGGCGCCGCCTACAGAGTAGATACAACTGCCGGTCGCTGAGAACCCGAAGCCGCTGAAGCGACTGGCGGAAACCAGGGCAGTGCTGGTGCCGTTGGCATCGGTTGGCGCCGGGATCGTGGACGACAGGGTTGCTCCATTGCCCGTCGCCGTACAGGTCACCTGGATCGGCAGACCAGGCAGTGGGTTGCTGGCTGAATCAGTCACACGGATGGTGACGTTTCCGCCATCCGCGCCGAGCGACGACGGCGAGACGTTTACAACGTTCTGCGCAGCCGCACCGGTGGTGATCTTCACGTCGACGATGGTTGCGTCGCCGGACGAGAAGATGACACCTGCCATGGTGTTGGCGCCGGTAATGCCGAATGTGCGGACCAGCGCCACCAGGCAACCGTCACTGCCTGTTGGCGTTGCGGTGACACCGGTGCCGTTGACGTTGTCGACCGAACCGCTGCCGCCGCCGAGATCATGGAACGCGAAGCGCAGGAAATAACCTTGCAGGGCTTCGTTGTTGGCGTCGCGCAGGCACACCTGTAGGCTGGCCGAGACGTTGCCCGGCAAGCCGGTCGTGCTGGCGGTAACAGCGGCCGGACGTGCGCCCGGAAGCACGATGCCAGCAGTTCCGGTGACCTTGCGGGTGCCGGTTCCAACGCGGTCGCCTTGGGCATAGATATACGCGGACTTGCCGAGACGGGTGACCGGGTAGTTCAGCGTCACTGTGGCAACGCCAATATCGTTGGTGACGGCCTGCACTGCCGTGCCGCCCGCGTTGCCGCCGATGTTTGCTTCGGTCGCGCGACCAATCACGTACGGCAATACCGGGCCGTTGTCGACTGAAACGCCGGTATCGTCATTCGGATTGAAGCTGTTGACGATATTGAGACTGGTGTTGCTATTGACCGACGCCACCGTGCGCGCTTCCTGCAGATCGCGATTGCCCGGGACCAGTTGACCGAAAACGAGCAACGTGTCGCCCGGGCCGGCACCGCCGCCAGCGGTCGCGAATTGTCCGGTCGGCGCGGTGAAAAGCGAGCCGCTCTCGGCCGGATTGCCGTCGCCACCGGTGAGGAAGAACGTGCCGTGGCCGAGGTTCGGAAAGCCGAACAGCGGTGAGTCGATGACGCCGAAGCGCAGCGCGGTCCCGGCGATGACCGGATTGCCGCGACGATCGGTCGCCAGCGCGCTGACGGTGAGGCTGTAGGTGCCATCATTGTTGCCGGCATTACGTGGGCCGGCGTTCGGACTCGTGGGATTGGTTGGCGTGCCGGCACCCGGAACGGTATTCACTGTCAGGCCGTTCGGGGTTGGGCTGGTCAGCACGATGCTGAACAACTTACCGTCGGAAACGGTCAGCGTGAGAGTCGCGGTGATTGGGTCCTGGATGCCGTTGCTGACGTTGTTGTCGGCGCGATCCGAGGTAACCGTGATCGTTACGGTGCCTTCGACAGTTCCGCTTTCGAAGATCGCCGTAGCTTGCCCGTTGAAGGTGCGCGTTAGCACTCGGCTGCCGGCCATGTTGGTGCCGCTGGCGCCGATTGCGGTCAGGCGTGCACCGCCTAGGCCAGCAGCGTTGTTGATTTCGAAGGCCACGTTGTTCCAGCTGTTGTTGCCGGCGGTCGGGTTCGGTACAGGATTGCCGGCTCCGTCGCTGACACGGGCGATCAACGTGGCATTGGTGCGGCCACCGGCACCTTGTACATACACCGCCGAGTTCTGCGTGACTGCAGTAATCGACGACGGCAGCGGCACGGCGGTCGGGGCAACGGTAATGACGACTTGCGTTGTCAGCACTTCCTGCGTGTCAGGGTCGATCGCTGTGATGGTGACGGTCGCGCTGCCAGGCAGGCTGAAGGCGTGGAAGAAGATGATTGCCTTTCCGGCAACCACCTTGACCGGGCCCTGGCCAAGAATGCTTGTGAATTCGTTGATGGTCAGCGTGGTTGGGTCGTCCAGCGTCGAAAAGCCTCCAAAGGTTACCGGGTTGACGCTGACGTTCACCGTAGTCCCGCTGACCAACTGGCCGTTGGCTCGACGGAACGTAATGTCGATTTCGGTGAGATACGGCGAGCCGATAAACGGCGCGACACCGAACAGATTGGGTGGCAGCAGTGTGGTTTGCGCGACGGCGCTCAGGCGCGGCTGGCCGACGCCAGAAATTGTGATCGTGGCGATACCTGTCAGGGTGGCTCCGGCGTTGTCCGGATCGGTTGAAGCTGCCGTCAACGTGGCCACTCCATTGATGGATGCGCTGTTGAAACGGAAGTTGGCGCGACCGCCGATCGTGGTTGCCATTGCCTGGTTACCCTGCGGCCCGCCGCTGGCATTGGATACCGTGCCGATGCTGGCCGGGCTCACCGTCAGATTGACCGTGGTGCCATCTGCAACTGGTTCACCCAGGCGGTTGGTTACGACAACGGCGACATCGGTCGTCGAGTTCTGGGTCATCGAGGACAACGTCGGCGTCACCACGATCCGTGACACGCCTTGGCCGGAAACGACAATCGTCGCCGTCACTGTCAGCGTGCGCGCGGGATTTTCCGGATCGATCGTGGAGAACACAATCTGCGCCGTGCCGTCGCTGTTCCTGCTGAAAAACTGGAAGTTGGCGCGGCCGCCGCTGGTGACGTTGCTGGCGATGGCACCACCGGTGCCGTTGCCCGCAATCTGACCGATCGATGCTGGCGAAAGTACCGCGTTGATGGCGGTGCCGTCGGCAACCGCGTCGCCATTGGCGCGACGCAGAGTGACCAGAATGTCAGATCGCGCATTGCGGGTTATCGTGGCGGGCGTTGGAACCGCGGTGAAGGTTGCCGCGGGTGGCGCGCCATTGACAACGATCGTTACCGATGTGGTCGCCATCGCGGTGCTGCCGGTGCCGTCGAGACCTGAAAACTGGATCGTCGCCGTGCCGTTCTGGGTGCCACTGCGGAACGTGAAATTGGCGCGGCCACCGACCGTGTTTGAGCTCGGCTGGATGGTGCCAATGCTGGCCGGCGAGGCCAGCGCATTTATCACGGTGCCGTCGGGAACATTGCTGCCGTCCGCGCGAGTGAAGGTGACGACGATGTCCGATGTCGCGTTCTGCGAGATCGTGGTCGGGTTGGCGACTGCGGTCAGCCGGCTCACCGACGGCGCGCCGGCAATGGTCACGTCGAGGCTGGCCGTTGCCGTGCGATTGGCGATGCCTGGATCGGCCATCGACACGGTTACCCGTACTGAGCCTGCCGCTGACAGCGCAGTCACCGGAAAGCTGACGCGTCCGCCGACCGTGGTCGCCGAGGTTACTGCGTTTGCCAGCGTTGAAGGCGAAAGCAGG
>JAYUYW010000350.1:0-3331 GCA_043752325.1 Rhodanobacteraceae bacterium
GACGTCGATCAATCCGCACGTGGCGTTTTGATGGGACACAAGCCTTGCGTGCTCTGGTTCACCGGGCTTTCCGGCGCCGGGAAATCAACAATCGCGAATGCGGTCGAGAAGTTGTTGCTGGCACGAGGCTGCCACACCTATCTGCTCGACGGCGACAACGTGCGCCACGGACTTAATCGCAACCTTGGCTTCACCGACGCGGATCGTGTCGAGAACATTCGCCGAGTTGCCGAGGTGGCGAGATTGATGGCCGATGCCGGATTGATGACGCTGGTCAGTTTCATCTCGCCGTTCCGCCAGGATCGCGCCAATGCGCGCGACATTGTCGCGAGCGACAACTTCGTCGAAGTATTCGTCGACACTTCGCTCGCAGTTGCCGAACTGCGCGACGTGAAAGGGCTGTACAAGAAAGCACGCGCCGGTGAGCTGAAGAACTTCACCGGTATCGATTCAGCCTACGAGCGTCCGGAAAACGCCGACATTCACATCGACACCGCAACGCTGGATGCCGAAGCCGCCGCGCGCCAGATCGTGAGCGTGATGCAGCAGCGCGGATTGTTCGACTGAGTCTCCCTTCGTCTAGGCGCGGCCGGAGAATTCGCCGGTCACGGTGTTTACGACGATCTTCTCGCCATTGCCTATGTACTCGGGCACCTGGATCTCGATGCCGGTATTTAGCTTGGCCGGCTTGGGCCGCTTGGTCGCCGTCGCGCCCTTCATGTCGGGCGCCGTTTCGACGACTTGCAGCGTCACCGACTGCGGAAGTTGCAAGGCGACCGGCGCGTCGTCGATCAACTGGATAAAACAGCCTTCAATGCCTTCGCTGATGTAGCCGGATGCATCACCGACCACGTTGGCATCGAGTGTGTACTGGCTGAAATCCTCGCCATCCATGAACACGAACGCGTCGCCGTCCATGTAGGAATAGCTGACCGCGCGTCGGAGCAGTTCGGTTTCCCTGATGTCGTCTTCAGAGCGCAGCGACAGCTCACTTTTGACGTTGCCGGGAATGCTGTACATCGAGAAGCGGAAGGTAACGTTGCCGCTGCGACCTTGCGGCGAGCTGCGTTCAATGTCGCGAATCTGGTAGACCTTTCCCTCGTGCTCGACGACGTTGCCGCGTTTGACTTCGGATGCTTTCATTATTGAATTCGACCTTGATCAGCGTGGAGCGAGGCGCACGGCGCCGTCGAGACGAATCGTTTCGCCGTTGAGATATCGATTGCCGAGAATGTAGGCGACTAGGTCGGCGTATTCGTCGGCTTGGCCCAACCGCGATGGAAACGGAATGGATGCAGACAACGATTTCTGCACGACTTCGGGCATGCCATCGACCATCGGCGTCCAGAAAATGCCCGGTGCGATGGTGTTGACGCGGATGCCGAAGCGAGCCAGTTCGCGCGCCATCGGCAGCGTCATCGCGACGACACCGCCCTTCGATGCGGCATAGGCCGCCTGGCCGATCTGGCCTTCGTAGGCTGCGACTGAAGCGGTGTTGATGATGACGCCACGCTCGCCGTCTTCACCAGTTTCGTTGCTTTGCATGACGGCGGCCGCTGCCTTGGCGACGTTGAACGAACCGACCAGGTTGACCATCACCGTCGTCGAGAACGTCGCCAACGGCATCGGCGCTTCCTTGCCGAGTACGCGCGCTGCACCAAGGATTCCGGCGCAGTTGACCGCTACATTGACACCGCCCATGAAGGTTCTTGCGGCGGCGACGTTCGCTGCAACGCCGGCTTCGTCAGTGACATCGGTGCGATAGAACGCTGCGTTGTCGGCGCCAAATTTCGCGACGGCATCGCCTCCCTTGTCTTCATTGACATCGAACAGCGCGACCTTGCCGCCGTCGCGAACGATGCGCTGCGCGACCGCGAGGCCGAGGCCCGATACACCGCCGGTAACGATGGCTTTCACTTGTGCTGCTTGCATGGATTGCCTCTTGGTTTTGAACTCAAAAAAAACCGGCGATTTTAGCCGGGTCGCGTCACTCAGGGCAGGGCAGTGCGGAAATCGAGGTCGAACCGGGTGCCCGCGTTGAGCGCGTGCAGGCGAAGATTCGTGATACGGATCGGGGCGCCATCGCCAATCTCGGCGACGTTGGAGTCGGCCATCTCGGCGGGATCGATCACGGTCACGCCGCCGCTGCCCAGCACCTCCAGTACGTTGTCGGGACCAATCACCGCAGCCGTTCCGGAATCGATACCCAACCCCAGCGCGAACGGATTCAGTGCCAAAGCGGCCAGCAATCGACCGAGTCGATCCGTAGCCTGCCCGCCTTGATCGATCAGGACGCGATTGCTCAAACCCAAACCTGGCGCGAGCGACACGCCACCTGAACGCGGCGTCAGACCTTCGCTGCCGGTGGCCAACATGTGTTCGCTCAGCGCAGCGGCAACCGCACCAAATGCCGCGACCGCCATGCCGGCGGCATTACGACGGCGTAGGGCGCGCACCAGCGCGGTACCGCCGATCATCGAGGTCAGCCGCAATGGCGCGCACGGCGCAATAACCAAGAGGTCGGTGTGTTCAAGCCGATCAACCAGCACGGCGTCGCTGGCTTCGCCACGGGTCGTGAGGGTGTGCACGCGAACTTCGTTGGCACCGGCTTGCAGCAACGCAGCTTCGAGATCGATTGCGTCGTCATTTTCGGTCGCCAGTTGCAGGACCAGTACGCGGCCCTGCTCGCAACAACGCGACAGCAAGCGGGCCAGCAGGCTGGCACCGCGTTCGCCGGCATCGAGCTTACCGCCGGCGATGATCATGCCGCGGCTGGTATGCGGTGCGCTTCTGGCGGGCACGACAATCCTTGGGCGAAAGGGTGGATCAGTATAGCGAGGCGTCGCGGACGGCTACCCTTGCAACCAGCTTCAGTCGTTCGACCCAGCGTGAATATTGCGCGGCGTTCGGGTGCAGGCCGTCGTCGACCACTTCATCGGGATGGGCGCGGGTGAGGGCGGTGATGTCGATGAATGCAACGTCATGCGACTCGGCAATCGACTGCGCCGTGGCATTGAATGCATCGATTTCGTTTGCGATTGCGTTTGTATCGCGACCGCTGCTGCTAGCGAATTCGGTGACGCCCCAATCCGGAATCGACACCACGATCACCTGCTTGCGGTTGCCGCATGCGAATGCAACGGCTCGCTTGAGCAAGTTCGAAAATTCGCTGGCGTAATTATCAATCGAACGGCCGCGATACTGGTTGTTGACACCGATCAGCAGGGCGACCAATGCGTAATCGTTGCCTAGGCTTGCGGCATCGACTGCGAGGCTGAGTTCGTCGGTCGTCCATCCTGTGGTCGCGATGATTTGCGGATCGTCGATGTCG
>JAYUYW010000351.1:0-8429 GCA_043752325.1 Rhodanobacteraceae bacterium
TGCATGCTGCTGGTCGACGTGAACACCGCTGCCGGTTTGCCAACCAGCGCACCGCTCGCCCACTCGGCGCCTGTGCTGTCGAGAAAGTGCTTCAGCGGCGCGGCCATGTTGCCAAATCGCGTCGGACTGCCCAGAACCAGCCCCGCACACTCGCGCATGTCAGCAAGCGTCGCATACGGCGCGCCATCGTCCGGCACAGGAGGTTGCGCGGTCTGGGTCGTCACTGCCACGGGAGGCACGCTGCGTAGCCGCGCATCGACGCCTTCAACCTCGGCAACGCCTCGCGCCACCTGCCGAGCCAGTTCGGCAGTCTTACCGGTGCGGCTGTAATAAAGAACGAGGATTGTTGCCATGGAAGCCTTGTCTTGTGTCGCGAAGGGGTGGCCTCGGCTACTCTTGGCAAATGGGCCGAAGTCTCTTCAAGTTTGCCATGTCGCGATGGGATCGCGATCGCGTGCTGTCATTCCTGCGTTTCACGGTGCGTCGCTTCATCGACGACCAGTGCCCGCAATCGGCAGGCGCGCTGTCGTATACCACCGTGTTCGCGATGGTGCCTCTGACGGCTTCGGTGCTCGGCATCCTTGCGGCATTCCCTGTTTTCGACCAGTGGCGCGACCAGATCACGCTGTGGGTTTTCCAGAATTTCGTGCCTGCTGCCGGCGACACCGTGCAGAGCTATCTCACCCAGTTCGCCGCGAACGCTAGCAAGGCGACCGCCATAGGTATTCTCGTGCTGTTGTTCAGCGCGCTGGCGTTGATGGTTAGTATTGAAGATGCGTTCAACCGCATATTCCGCGCCAAGACCGATCGGCGCCCATCGATGCGCTTCATCATCTACTGGACCGCGCTCAGTTTCGGTCCGATATTGGTCGTTGCTGCACTTGCGATCAGCTCTTACCTGTTTGCGTTGCCGTTTATCGGCGGTGTCGGTATCCAGCTTTCGTTCAAGACGCACCTGCTCGCCTGGCTGCCCTTTCTGATCGTCTGGGTAACCTTGATTGCCGCTTACGTGGTCATTCCAAACCGCCCCGTCGTCGTGCGCAAGGCGATCTTCGGCGCTCTGATTGCCGCCGTACTGTTCGAAATCGCCAAGCGCGGATTTGCGCTTTACGTCACCAGCTTTCCCAGCTACGAGCGCATCTACGGCGCCATTGCGATCGTCCCCATTTTCATCCTCTGGGTGTACCTGTGCTGGCTGATCGTATTGTTTGGCGCGTCGATCACCGCGTCGATGAGCGCGTTTGCGTACCGACCGCGCGAGCTGCGCATGCGGCCCGGTCACGACTTTATCGGCCTGCTGAAGGTGCTGCGCCACTTCGTTCTCGCGCAGGCGCGTGGAAACGCCGTCAGCAGCGCGGAGCTGCGTGATCGCGAACCATTCCTCACCGACGATTTGCTTGATCGATTCCTGAAAGACCTGGAAACCGCAGGCGTGATCCAGCGCAGCGAAGTCGGCAGCTGGCTGATGGTCCGCAATCTTTCGACGCTGCGTCTGGTCGATCTCTATGAAGCAGGCCACTATCGATTGCCGCTGGACGGCAGCCTCGACGGCAGCGAGGATTTGCCTGGGCTCACGATCCTGAAAACCGGTGCTGCGGAACTTGCGACGACGCTTTCCGCTCCATTGAGTGCGGTCTACGCACCGCTGGTCCCTGCTCCGCCACAACTGGAAACCCGATGAAGTCGATTGTGTTGTTTTGCACCCTTGTGCTGTTCGCCGGCAACGCGATCGCCGATCCCGAAAAATCCGCAGCGATGAAGATGCCGACCCTGAAGGTAGAAACCTTGGACGGCAGCTCGTTCGATCTCGCTGCACAAAAAGGCAAGTGGGTAATCGTCAATTACTGGGCAACCTGGTGCGGCCCCTGCGTCAAGGAAATGCCGGCGCTATCCGCGTTCGTCGCCGAGCACGACGACGTCACCGCGATTGGCCTCGCCTTCGAGGATACCGACGTTGCTGACCTCGAAGCCTTCCTGAAAAAGCGCCCGGTCAGCTACCCGATTGCCCAAGTCGATATCGATAATCCTCCCGCCGCGTTCGACGTGCCACGCGGCTTGCCGATGACTTATGTGATCGCTCCGGACGGCAGCGTCGCCAAGCAGTTCATTGGCCCGATCAACGAGAAAGATCTCGCCAAAGTGACCGGCCACGCCATCGAGAAGTCGACAGCAGCCAAACCCTAGTCGCAACGGGACCGCTCCCGATGCTGCCGTTGCTTACCAAGCGCCTCACCATCCGCGAGCTGGACGGAGCGGACGCACCGTTTCTGCTCGAACTGCTCAACGACCCCGACTTCATCACCTACATCGCCGACCGAGGCGTGCGCACGCTTGTTAACGCCCGCGCGTACCTGCGCGATGGCCCGCAAGCAATGTACGCGCGACACGGCTACGGCCTGTGGCGTGTTGCGCTCTCCGACAGCGACGAGCCCATCGGCATCTGCGGAATTCTCAAGCGCGATTCCCTGCCCCACGCCGACCTCGGCTACGCCATCCTCACCCGACACTGCGGCCACGGCTACGCGTACGAGGCCGCAGTTGCGACACTCACGTATGCGCGTACGGAACTCGGCATCGAGCGGATCCTCGCGATTACTGCGCTGGAGAATCCTGCGTCAATCCGGTTGCTCGAGAAGCTCGGTTTTCGTTTCGAGGAAATTCGGCAGTTGCCGGGCGTTGCTGCGCAAAGCCGTGTGTTTTCATCGGGGGTCGGCTGACGCCGGACTGGTCAAGCGTCTCGCCGGGCTGCCGCTTCGCTTTCGTTGGCTGTCGCCTGCCGCACGCCGGCGCGCCAGATACGCAGTCTCGTAGCCTCGTTGGCGTTCAACGACGGCCATACCAGGAACAACAGTGCAGCCAACGCCGGCAAGGCGATGAGCTGCCACATCAACATCGTGCCGGACACCGCGAACGCGGCGAGCGGACCCAATCCCTGCACGCCCGCGTACGCGAGCATCGCCATCAGTAATTCATAGGGCCGGGCGCTGCGGCAGATCGCACCAAACGCCAGTCCAGCCAGCGCGACATTGCTGGCGACCAGCAACAGAATTGCCGCCGTTTCGGGGGCACTGAGCAGCAGGCGCAGTAGCAGCGGGAACACCGCCAACCACGTGATTGCCAACGCGGTCACCGTTCGCGCGAGCAGTAGTCGGTTTATGGACTGCGCTGCAGTGAACAGCAATGCCGCCGTGCGCCCTTCCTTCTCGCGCAGGATGCCGCGAGCCAGGATATCGAGGCTGATCATCCACGCCACTACCGCCGCTATTGCAGCGCTATCGTTCGGGGCGAACAACTGCACGATCCAGGCACATCCCAGCGCCAGCCACCACCACCAGCGGCGCTGCCGCAGCACCAACCGAAGCTCGGCAGAGAGCAACGAGGTGGCCGCCGTACCCTCCAACGGAGTCAACAAACGATCCAACCAAGCCAAGCGTCGGCCGCCCTGATTAGCAGCAACGTCCTGATGCGACGTGCGTGCTGCAGCCCTGTCCAAGCCCGGCGCGAGCAGCAGGATTCCGAGTATTGACGCCAGCACCCATAGCAGGCGACCGCCGATGTCGCGCAGGGCGACGTCCCAGTGGTTCCAGGTGAACAGTGTTGCTCCTTCGCCGAGCGTGCTCATGCCAATGGTCATGGTGCCGGCATCCAGACCCGGCGCGATCAGGCTCAACTGATCCTGCAGATTGCGCTGGACCAATGTCATGCCGCTAGCGTCGCTCAGCCAGGTCTGTGCAGCCCATTCCGAGTGAGATGGATCCATGTTGATACTGGTAAGGGCGAACGACAGCAACCAGACAAAAAAGAACAACACATTGCCGCCAGTACGCCGCAACTGAGGCACCATGTCGAACAACACCGCGAAGAACGCTGTAAACGCCAGCGCCGGCATCGACAGCACAAGAATAGGCTTGACCAGCTCCACCACGTCCAGGCTACGGTCCTCGGCACGCAGCCACTGAGCGATCACACCGACGACAAGACCCAGCACCATCACCACGCTGAAAACCACCATGTGACTAGCCCATTTGGCCAGCAGATATCCCGGTCGCGTCATCGGCGTAGTCACCAACAGTTGCCAGACGCGGGTATCGAAGTCGCGTACCAAGGTGCCGCGTACCAGGTAAAAACCCAGCCACGCCAGCATGGTCGAGTACATCAAACCGAGCGATAGCCCCACCCATGCGCTGGAGTAGTAACCGCGCGTATCGTCGATGCTGACCGCGACCCATCCAGTTTGCAAAGCCGGAATACACCACCACGTCGCTGCTCCAACCAAGGCGAGAACCACCCAAAAACGGCTGCTGCGCGTTCGTTCGCGCAGGTCGGCCAACATGATCGCCAGGAACCGCCGCAACGCCCCCATCTCAGCGTGCACCATCGCGGGCGAGCAACCACAAATAGGCTTCATCGAGGTCGGGTAGACACGGGCTGGCATCGCTGGACGGCGAACACGCCGAAACGATGCGAAGCCTCACGCCACCGTCCACCCGTAGCGAACTGCTGATGACGGAATTGGCGCGGGCAGCAGCGACCGCGGATTCTGCAACCGTCCGTTCCCAGACGTGGCCGCGCGCTTGCGATAGCAACTCGGCGGATGCGCCGAAGTACAGCAGACGTCCCTTAGACATAACCGCCAGCGCCGTAGCACTGGCCTCGATGTCGGACACTATATGGGTCGAAAGAATTACCAGTCGATCGGTCGCGAGATCTCCGATCAGGTGACGGAAGCGCATGCGTTCTTCAGGATCGAGGCCCACGGTGGGTTCGTCGACGATCAGTAAACGCGGCTGATTGAGTAGCGCCTGAGCGATGCCAACGCGCTGGCGCATGCCACCAGAGAAATCACCCAACCGCCGATCAGCAGAATCGGACAGACCGACCTTGTCCAGGCACTCCGCAACGCGCTCGCCCACATCGCGTGAGCGCAATCCTTTGACGGCAGCCAGGTACTGCAGGAATTCCCGGGCAGTCAGCGAGGGATAGACGCCGAAGTCCTGCGGAAGGTAGCCCAGTTCCCGGCGCAGGGAATTGGGCTCGCGCGCAATGTCGATACTGTTCCAGATGACGCGTCCCGTGGTCGCCTTTGTCAGCGTAGCAAGCACCCGCATCAGGGTCGACTTGCCGGCCCCATTCGGACCAAGCAGGCCGAGAATTCCTGCGCCTATATCAAAGTCGACACTGACCACCGCGTCCTTGCCGGTGCCATACCGATAGCCAACCCCTTCTACCGACAACTGACAAGCCATGAGCAATCCTCTACAGCAGTCGTGCGGGGTGCACAAGCTGAGATGGTAATGTACGTAACTACTACACCTATACACACGTGCCATTTGGCATGCTTTTTTTATACGATTGCCTGCACCGCGATCCAGTGGACGCCTGTCATATCTTCTTCCTTGGGTGAGGGACTCCGCGCGGCATAGCGGTGAGTGCCTACAGCGGCTAGGATGCCGGAGATGACTCCCGTGCCTTCCGCGCCCGCGCCGTTGCTTGAAGCGCTTGGCCTTGCTTACTCGCGCAATGACGAGCCGATCTTCGGGCCGCTGGATTTTGCGTTGCGTCGCGGCGAGGTGGTGCTGGTCGAGGGTGACAACGGCAGTGGCAAGACAACCCTGCTCAGACTGCTCTCGGGTTTGCTTGAACCCACGCAAGGCAGCATTGAACTCGGCGGCGAGCCGTTGACGGTGGCACGGTTGTCGCGGCAGGTTGCTTTGCTCGGTCATCAACCCGGAATGAAGCTGGATCTGACCGCAACTGAGAATCTGCGCTTCGCAAACGGCTTGTTCGGACAGAAAGACGGCACCAGCATCAACGACGCGCTCGCCAATGTCGGTCTACGTGGCTACGAGGACGTGCCAATCCGCCAGCTCTCCGCTGGCCAGAAAAAGCGTGTCGCTCTGGCGCGTTTGTTGCTGATTCCGGCAGCGCTGTGGCTGCTCGACGAACCGTTCGCCAATCTTGATCGTGGCGGCATCGAACTGGTCAATCGTCTGCTCGATGGGCATGTGGCCGAGGGAGGCGCGGCACTGGTCACGTCGCACGGTGCATATGCATTCACGTCGGGCACCTCACGACGCCTGCCGATTCGGCCTGCCGCATGAAGACGGCAACGGCTGGGTCCGCCTGCGCGGCATTGTTCCGTCGGGATCTGCTGCTGGTCTGGCGGCGTCGTGGCGATGCGCTCAATCCCGTCCTGTTTGCGTTGATGGTGATTGCGTTGTTTCCGCTTGCGCTGGGGCCCGAGCCTGCGCAGTTGGCGAAGATCGCCGCCGGAATCTTGCTGGTGGCTATCCTGCTCGCTGGATTGTTGGCGCTGGACACCTTGTTCCGCGCCGACTACGAAGACGGCACGCTGGAGCAATTGGTACTGTCGCCGCATCCGCTCTCATTGCTGCTGGCGTGCAAGATCGCAGTGCATTGGCTGACCACCGCCCTGCCCTTGATAGTCGCCGCACCGTTGCTGGCGGAGATGCTGCATCTGCCACGTTATGTGCTGCCGGTCTTGATCGCGGTACTGGCACTGGGTACGCCGCTGCTGAGTCTTATTGGCGCAGTCTGCGTCGCGCTTACGGTCGGCATGCGACGCTCTGGTATGCTCCTCGCGCTGCTGATTTTGCCACTTTACGTGCCGGTTTTGATCTTCGCTGCGGGTGCCTGCAACGCGGCGGCTATCGGCCTTCCATTCGCCAGTCCGCTGCTCTGGTTAGGCGCTGCATTCGTGCTTGCACTGGTCCTTGCGCCGATGGCCTGCGCCGCCGCCTTGCGCATTTCGCTGTCCTGATCGCCATGAACAGACTGACCCTGTGGTTTCATCAATTCGGTTCGCCTCCGACGTTTTACCGCGTCGCCGGTTGGCTGATGCCTTGGTGCTATGGCATGGGCGCGTTGCTTGGCGCGATCGCTCTTTACGGTGGCCTGGTGCTGGCGCCGGCCGACTACCAGCAGGGCGACGCGTTCCGGATCATCTTCATCCACGTGCCTACCGCGTGGATGAGCTTGTTCGTCTATTTCTTCATGGCGGTGAATGCGTTTGTTGCATTGGTCTGGCGGATCAAGATTTCCGAAACCTTGGCGATGGCGAGCGCGCCAATCGGCGCGGCATTCACCTTTATTTGCCTGGTCACCGGTTCGCTCTGGGGCAAGCCGATGTGGGGCACCTGGTGGACTTGGGATGCGCGACTCACATCCGAATTGGTGCTGCTGTTCCTGTACCTGGGCGTGATCGGTTTGAACAACGCCATCGAGGACCGTCGCCAGGCCGCGCGGGCAGCAGCGTTCCTTGCCTTGATCGGCGTGGTCAATGTACCGATCGTGCATTTCTCGGTGAACTGGTGGAATACCCTGCACCAGGGTTCGACCGTGCGCCTGATGGGACCATCGGCGATTACCACAGAGATGCTGTGGCCCTTGTTGACGATGACGGTCGCCACCAAGTTATGGTTCTTCGGCAGCCTGTTCTCGCGCTCGAGACTTGCCGTGTTGGAACTGGAAAGCGGAAAGGATTGGGTACGTCGCATCGCGCGGGAAGCAAGTAAATCGTGAACGCTACAGACCCTACGACTATGTCCAATTTTTTCGCCATGGGTGGCTATGGTTTTTACGTGTGGACCAGCTACGCCGTGTTCCTGATCTCTTTGCTGATCGACGCGCTCGCACCGGTGTTGCGCCGTCGTCGCGTATTCGCTTCTTTGCGCGGACGACACCGGCGTGAAGTCGGACGCGGGAGCAACGTATGACACCGACCCGCAAGCGTCGCCTGATCGCAGTCGGCCTGATACTTCTCGCCGTCGGCATCGCCACCACGCTGACCGTCTTCGCGTTGCAGCAAAACATGAATTATCTGCTCACGCCCGTGCAGGTGAAAGGTGGCGAAGCCGATCGCTACACAACGTTCCGCCTTGGTGGCATGGTCAAGGCTGGTTCCATCCAGCGCAGCAAGGAATCGCTTGAAGTCGCTTTCACAGTGATTGATGGCGATGCGGAACTGCCTGTCCACTACACCGGCATCCTGCCTGACTTGTTTCGCGAGAATCAGGCCGTGATTGCGACCGGCAGCTTACGCGATGGAGTGTTCGTGTCGACGGAAGTGCTGGCCAAGCACGACGAAAAATACATGCCCAAGGAATTGGCAGATGCCATGGGCACAGCACACCTCAAGCATGATGTCGCAGTGCCGGCGACGGCGGCTTCTCCGCAGCGCTGATCACTGCACTCACTTTTTCGCGCTTACGCGCGCTGCGTTCCCGCTTCTCCCGTCGGGTGACAAACCGGAGAAAACCGGTTTGCACGGCGGAGTCGCACTCAAGGGTGATTGCCATGGATGACGCGGATGCAGGTGCCCAGAAGGCGCATGAGGATCCGTTCCCCTTATGCGATCTTTCATCCTGACGTCGGTGTTTGGCCTCGCCCAGCTGGCCAAGCGTTTCGCT
>JAYUYW010000352.1:0-3320 GCA_043752325.1 Rhodanobacteraceae bacterium
GCAGCCGTCGGTCGAGAAGGGCATGTGTTCGCAAAGGTGCGGATTACGCAACCAGCTACCGGCCGGATAGTCGCCGTGTTCGTCCTGGAACGTGCCATCGATCACGAAAATTTCCTCGCCGCCCCAGTGGCGATGACGATTGAAGCGCGTACCCGCTGCCCACTTCTCCAGCGCAGCATTTTCGGTGCCGTATTGGTCCAGCCGAATCACTTTAAGGCCTGGCACCATGCCTTGATGCCAAGCAGCGCGGTGCGTGTCGATCATCACGCGTTGCGTATCGGCCGGGTCGAACTGGTGAAGTTTCACCAACATGGTGCATCCGGGCTCGCTGAGTGGCGCGTGTGCACTGCCGATCGGATTGCGTACGTAGCTGCCGGCGGGGTAATCGGCGTCGGCGTCGGAAAACACGCTGTCAAGAACGAACAATTCCTCACCGCCACTATGCGCGTGTTCGCTGAAGCGCGAGTTTGGCGCGTAGCGAACGATCGACGTGGCGCGAGCGACCTATCGCCGATTCAATCCAGCATCTGCCGCTCGACGCCAAACATCGGTGAGAGCGTTCACGGAACGTCGCCCGGGCGCACGACCGCTCGACGATCCAGGTCAGGATTGATTCGCAGCTCGTTCCCGGCGATATCTTTGAATGCGTGCGGGGTATTCATCGGGCAAACATACCTTCCTGCTGGTCGCGTGTCAGTTTCGTCCTGGCGTCGAGGACGCACGAATTGCGCAGTCCGACTACCCTGTCCGCGACCGTTTTGCACGGTCGTGCATCCTGATAAGCCATGACCACGAGTTCGTTCCAGATCGACCTGCCCGAGACGACCTTGGCACGCGCCCGTCGCGGCGAGCCGGCAGCACTGGAAGCGATCTATCGCAGCTTCGAGCGGCCCGCGTACACGCTTGCTCTGCGCATGACCGCGCATCGCGAGGATGCACGCGAAGTGGTTCACGACGCGATGCTGCATATGTTCCAGCGCATCGGCCAGTTTCGCGGCGAGTCACCGTTCTGGGGCTGGTTGCGCCAGATCGTCGTCAACCAGGCGCTGATGCGCTTGCGCCGCGATCGAAGCCAGATGCTGGAGAGCTACGACGAAACTTCGCCAGGCGATCAATTTGATAGTGAAGCGGTGGCGAGGAACCACGTCGCCGACGCGTCGCTCGAACGCGCTATTCAGGCGTTGCCGGTCGTCACTCGCAGCGTGATCTGGCTCTACCACGTCGAGGGCTACACGCATGTCGAGATTGCCGAGCTGACCGGCAACTCGATCAGCTTTTCCAAATCGCAACTGGCACGTGGAACGCAGCGCCTGCGTGCGCTGCTCGAAGACACCACGGAGGCCGCCCATGGCTGACACCGATACCCGCTTTCTGAATGACGCTGACCTGGGGGCGCGACTGCGCGGCCTGCTGCTGCACGAACCCGCCACCGACTTGTGGGGCGAAATTTCGTCGAACTTGCCTTCATCCGTGGCAAGTGCAACGCGACATCGGCGCCGGCATCCGTTTGTCGCAGTGGCACTCGCCGCCGGCCTCGCAATCACCGCACTGCTGCCGTGGTCGAAGCACGATGCAACTTTACCGATTCCAATCGAAGCGCCGGCATTGTCAGCGCACGCGAGTGCTGATCTGGACTGGCTACTCGCACGTTCCGGCCAACTCGAAGCATGGCTGGGCGACTTGCCGACGGCGCCATCCGGCAATGGTCGCGACCTGATGGCGACGGTCGAGGTGGAAGACCTGATCGCGCTCGTTGACCTGCAACTGGAAGCTTCACGCGACACCAGCGAAGCCTTGCCGTTATGGCGACAGCGCGTCGCCTTGCTGGAAACACTCTCCGTATTGCGCAGCGCGCCTTACGGCGTCGCCGACGCGGTCGCCACGCCAGCGGACAACGGGTTGGACCTGCATCGTCTTTGACCCTCACCTAGGAGAACTGCTGTGAAGAACATCATGTTGTTGTTGCTACTCGGAGCAAGTCCGCTGATCTTGAGTGCCCAGTCGCCAACGCCGGCAAAAGCGCCGCCCGCAGATTCGACCAGCGCCGAGAATGCCGCCGCGCATGCCGAAATGGCCGACCTGCAAAAGCAGCTGGGCGAGCTTTCCAAACGAATGGCGGAAGTGTCGATGAAGATGGGTGGGCACGGACCCAAGGTCACTGCGTTGCGCTACCTGGCCTCGCCGAACAAGGCGCTGGTGGGACTGCTGCTGGCCGACTCACATCAGGGTGTTCGCGTTGGCGGCGTCACGCCGGATGGCCCGGCCGCGCAGGCGGGCATGAAGAGTGGCGACATCATCACCCGCGTTGGTGGCAAGGACATGGCGACCGGCGATGCGGCTAAGGCGCTGGAACAGACCCGCGACGCGCTCGCTGGACTGCAAGATGGTGAAAAGGTCGAAATCGGCTACACGCGCGACGGCAAGACGGCCAAGGCTAGCGTGACGGCGGCGCGTCGTGAGGCTGTCAACAGCTACCGGCTGCTTGCCGATGGCGAGGACATCGATATCGACGGAATGGACGGCAACGTCAAGATGATCATCAAGCACGTCGATGACGGAGACGCGAAGGGCATGGAAGATGAAGAGATGAAGGGCCATGTCGTCCACACGATGCGCGAACGCGCGTTTGGCGACGCCGGGCGCAGCCGCGTGGAGATCCATCGCTCCATGGGCGGCATGCCATGGTGGGGCATCAACCTGGCCGAACTCAATCCAGACCTCGGTCGCTATTTCGGCACCGACCAAGGCGTGTTGGTGCTGTCCACCGACGGCGATGCACTCGCTGGCGTCAAGGCCGGCGACGTGATCCAGCAGGTCGCAGGTAGCAAGGTAAGCCGTCCCGAGGAAGCCTTGCGACGCCTGCGCGACCAACCCGCCGACAGCCAGGTCGCGATGCAGGTGTTGCGCGAGCGCAGGCCTGTGACGTTGAGCGTTCGCGTGCCGGAAAACAAATCGCTGTTCGACATGATGCCTCCACCGGAACCACCGCAGCCTCCAACCCCAGCACCTCTGCCACCGAAGGCACCGTCGGCAGCGGTGCCGCCAAGTTCGGCAATTCCGGCGCGAGCGCCGCAACCACCGCCCGCTCCCGCGGTGCCACCAGCATCCGTGGCACAAACTTGATTCACCAGCGCCGATCGGGAACGGCCACGCGCAGCCAGTGGCTGTTGCCGTTGCCCGATCAGGCCATCTCGCGCTCGCCGGCGACACGGCTGCGTGCTGCCAGCGCGTCTTCGACGACCGACCAATCGGCATCCGCGCGATGTGCGTTCTCGCTGAGCGCACGTCGCCAGATGCGACCGCCCGGCATGCCTTGATAC
>JAYUYW010000353.1:0-8403 GCA_043752325.1 Rhodanobacteraceae bacterium
TGATTCGACGAAAATTCCTTCCCCCGGATCAGTTCGACGTGGCGCAGGCTAGGGAGCAGGAAATTCTCCAAGCAATCAAACGTGGAGACGTGTCGCATCTGTTTCGTTGAGGGTGGACGGTCTACTGACTTGACCGCAAACCTTGAGTTTTCGGTGCCACACCCCCACTCTTCCACGCGCCGCGACCGATCGCGGCATTCCATGACGTCTTCAGGGCGGGGCGCAATTCCCCACCGGCGGTAGGTTCGTGACGAACAAGCCCGCGAGCGCTTGCAGGGCATCGCAAGGTCAGCAGATCCGGTCCAATGCCGGAGCCGACGGTTACAGTCCGGATGAAAGAAGACGGCAACGCGGGAGCGATCCCGCGCGGCCTCACGCCTGCAAGGCGTTTCCGCGTTCCACAATGCGAGAAACGTGCATGTTCACCGGCATCATTGCGGCCATCGGCCGCATCGCGGCAATTGAATCCAGCGGCGCCGACCGACGCGTTCGCATCGACGCGGGCGCGCTCGATCTTTCCGATGTCGCGACCGGCGACAGCATTGCCGTCGGCGGTTGTTGTTTGACTGCGCTCGATATCGCCGAAGGTCAGTTCAGCGCCGACGTGTCGGTGGAAACACTGCGCTTGACCACGCTCGGTGACGCGGCGGTCGGCGATAAACTGAATCTTGAAAAAGCGTTGCGACTCGCCGACCGTCTCGGCGGCCATTTAGTATCAGGCCACATCGATGCCACCGGCAAGGTGGTCGCGATCAGTGACGACGCGCGTTCGCAACGCTGGACATTTGAAGTGCCACAACGCATCGCGAAATACATTGCCAAAAAAGGTTCGGTCTGCATCGACGGCGTCAGCCTCACCGTCAACGAAGTGGATGGTACGCGCTTCGGCGTCAACCTGATTCCGCACACACAAACCGTCACCACGTTTGGCGAGCGCTGCGTTGGTGATGCAGTGAATGTCGAAGTGGATTTGATCGCGCGTTATGCCGAACGATTGGCAACGGCAGGGACCGAGACATGAGTTTCAACACGATTCCCGAAATCCTCGCCGACATTCGTGCCGGTCGCATGGTGGTGATCCTTGACGACGAGGATCGCGAGAACGAAGGCGACCTGATCATGGCGGCAGGCCTGGTGCGGCCTGAAGACGTCAACTTCATGGTTCGCGAAGCGCGCGGACTGGTGTGCCTGGCGCTGACCCAGCAACGCAGCGACCAGCTTGGTTTGCGGCCGATGGTCAGTTCCAACAACTCGGCCTACCACACCAATTTCACTGTCTCGATTGAAGCCGCGAAAGGTGTTACCACCGGCATCTCTGCACAGGATCGCGCGGTGACGATCCAGGCTGCGGTGCAGTCGAGCGCGGGTCCCGACGACATTGTGCAACCCGGGCACATCTTTCCCCTGACCGCGCAAGCAGGCGGCGTGCTGACGCGTGCAGGGCATACCGAGGCGGCGTGCGATCTCGCTTCTTTAGCGGGGCTGGAACCGGCTGGCGTGCTGGTCGAAATTCTCAACGACGACGGAAGCATGGCGCGTCGTCCGCAACTGGAAATTTTCGCGCAAAAGCATGGCCTGAAGATTGGTTCGATTGCCGAGCTGATCCGGCATCGCCTGACTAACGAGAAGACCGTCGAGCGCGTCAACGACGATTCCGTCGAGACCGAGTTCGGCACGTTCCGTCTCGTCGTCTATCGCGACAGTCTGAAGAACGCGCTGCACTACGCGCTGGTGCGCGGTGCTGTCGACGACGACAAGCCCGTGCTCACTCGTGTGCACGTTCGCAACACGCTGAGCGACGTGCTGCACCTGGTCCGCGACGATCTCGGCATCACGGTGACGGCCGCTCTGCGTCGCATTGCCGATGAAGGACGCGGCGTTGTCGTGGTGCTCGATGAAGCCGGCGAAACTGGTGATGGGCTTGATCGCCTGTTGCGACGGCCTTCTGCGGTGATACCTGATCCCAGCCATGAATGGCGTCGGCATGGACTAGGCGCACAGATTCTGGCGGACCTTGGCGTGCGCGAGCTGCGCGTACTCGGCACGCCGCGCAAGTTGGTTGGCTTGGCCGGGTTCGGGCTGCGCGTGGTCGCATACGACTAGCGCGGATTCTGGCTGTCGCCGGGCGGTCAACCATCCAGCTTCGTCATCCCCGCGAAAGCGGGATCTATTTTGATCTGGCTTCATACGCTGATTTTTCGCGTGTTGGATGTCGCCACACTGGTGAAGCGTTTCGCCGGGCTGTCGCCCGCCGAGCCACCTTTCTGCTCGCACAGAAATGGCCCAAAGGTGCGCCCGTGGCGGGTCGGTCGTGCGATGAAGCCGCACCACTACGCGAGCTGGCTCTGGGGTTCTCTGAAGGTGCATCCGGAGCACCTGCAGCGAACTGGCCGAATCCGTTCGGCCACCCTGCGGGCGCTTCCTCCGCCACCTCGCCTCCCGAAACGGGATCAAGGTCAACAGCACGCAGCGTCGCTGCGTTGTCCGCCGCCCTGCGGCAGATGCTGTTGCTGTTTCTTTTGACTCACTCGCACGTTCCTGTCGGCAAGTGCTGGACGGATCAGCCGCTTGCGGGCCGCGCGATGGATCGCGTGGCTTGGGCTGCGGCACAGGATGTGCCTTCAGCCGAACCCGGCCAGTGCTTGCGCAGTCCTGCAGCTTCACCGCACGACCGACAGGCCATCGGGGCGCATCTTTTGGTGACTTTTCTCTGCGCGAGAAAAGTTACTCGCGCGCCGGCAGGCGCGAGAAACGCTTGACCAGTCCGGCGACAGGCCATCAAAAGAGCGAAGGGTCAGCCCGGCGAACCGCTGGACCAGATTGGCGTCAGCCAACGAGAAAAATGAAGTGCCTCGCGCGCCGGCAGGCGTGAGAAAAACGAAGCAACGGGTACACTGCGCGACTGCCAGCGTCACGCCAATCAATGTCCATAGAATCCCCAAATCACGAAGATCAACTTCGTGCCATCCCCGGCGTGCGGTATGCCGTGCTGGCCAGTCGTTGGAATGCACCGATTGTTGATGCGCTGGTCGAATCCGCGACGGCTTTGCTGCGCGAGCGCGGTGTTGCCGACGACAATCTCGACGTGATTCGCGTGCCAGGCGCATGGGAGTTGCCGGTGGTGGCGGCGAAGTTGGCTGCGCAAGGGCGCCATGCTGTGATCATCGCGCTGGGTTGTGTGGTACGCGGTGATACGCGCCACTACGAACACGTCGCCGATGGCTGTGCGCAAGGCTTGATGCGAGTGCAACTGGATCATCGCGTGCCGGTACTCAATGGAGTGCTAGCGGTGGAGCACGAAGCCGACGCACAGGCGCGCGCTGGGGGCGGCCACGGCAACAAGGGCGAGGAAGTAGCATTGGCTGCACTGGAAATGACGAAATTGTGGAGCGAACTGTGACGACATCGAAACGTGCCGATGGCATCGATCCCAGCGCTCGCTCGCGGGCACGCCGGCGCGCCTTGCAGGCGCTGTATGCGTGGCAGGTGAGTGGCAATCGCATGGTCAACGTGATCGAGGAATTCAGTCACGAACAGGACATGGAAATCGCCGACCTCGATTATTTCGAAGGTCTGCTGCGTGGCGTCGATGAACACCTCGATGAACTCGACAAGGGCATCAAACCGTTCCTTGACCGTGAAGTGGCCGAGGTCGATCCAATCGAACGCGCCGGGCTTCGGCTTGCTGCGTTCGAATTGAAATACCGGCCCGACGTGCCCTACCGCGTAGTGCTCAACGAAGCCATCGAAGTCAGCAAGCGCTTTGGTGCCGAGCATGGCCACAGCTACGTCAACGGCGTGCTCGACAAGCTGGCGGCGAAGTGGCGACCGGCGGAATATCGCGCCCCGCGCACCTGATCGTTCCATTACTCACTTTCCAGGCGCACCTTGGCCATGGCCGAATTTGCATTGATCGAGCGCATTGCCGAACGGAGCACGTCCCGCAGTGATGTGCTGGTCGGCATCGGCGACGACGGGGCAGTGCTGACGGTGCCAGCCGGCCATCAACTGGTCGTCAGCACCGACACGCTGATCGATGGCGTACATTTTCCGCGCGGCAGTCGTGCCGACGACATCGGCTGGAAATCGCTGGCCGTAAACCTCTCCGACCTCGCCGCGATGGGCGCGTCGCCGGCCTGGGCATCGCTGGCGCTGACGCTTCCCAATGCCGATGCCGATTTTGTCGATGGTTTCATGGAAGGCTTCGGTGCCCTTGCTGCGCAGCATCACGTCGCATTGATCGGCGGCGACACCACGCGTGGCTTGCTCAGCATCACGATCACAATTCACGGCTTTGTGCCCGAAGGCAAGGCGCTTTTGCGCAGCGGTGCCAGCGTGGGCGATGTCGTCTTCGTCACCGGATCGCTGGGTGATGCGGCGGCTGGCCTGCGCGTGCTGCGCTCCATGCCGAGCCAGAGCGACGACAGCGCCGATCAGCAACGCACTCAGTTAATCGCGCGCTTGAATAGACCGACAGCACAGATTGCTGCAGGGCAAATCCTTCGCGGGATGGCCAGTGCGTGCATCGATGTGTCGGATGGGTTGCTCGCTGATCTGGGCCATGTCGCGACGCGAAGTGCTGTCGGCATCGAAATTGAGATCGACCGGCTGCCGGCAAGTTCCGCCTTGTATGACCAGTTTCGCGGTGACCAGCGTGTTGCACTGCAACTGGGCGGTGGCGATGACTACGAGCTCGCCTTCACCGTGCCGCCTGCGCAGGTTGATGCGGTGATGCGCGACCTGTCGAAACTTGGCTGCGGCGTCACCCGCATAGGCCGCGTGATCGAAGGCAGTGGCGTTCGCGCCTTCGATGCTGACGGTGAGGAATTCGCGATGCACAACGGCGGATGGGATTCGTTCCAGTGAGTTTGAATGCCGCGCAACGTCGTGCCGTGCTCGGCCATCCCGCCGGCTGGGTTGCGTTGGGCTTTGGCAGTGGTTTGAGTCCGGTTGCACCCGGCACGGTCGGTTCCGCCGTGGCTGCGCTGATCTGGTTGCTTCTGCGCGAAGTCGATCCAGTCTTGATCGTGTCTGTGATCGTGGCAGCAAGTGGTCTCGGCGTGTGGGTGTCGAACGTGGCGATCGCGCGTATCGGTGTCGACGATCCCGGCAGCATCGTCTGGGATGAATTCGTCGGACAGTGGATTGCGCTTCTGCCGCTGCTGGTTTGGCCACTGGGGGATTGGTGGATCGTGATCGGCTTTGGCCTATTCCGCTTGTTCGACATCTGGAAGCCCGGCCCGATTCGCTGGGCCGACAATCACATCAAGGGCGGGCTGGGCGTGATGGTCGACGACATTGTTGCCGGCGTTTTTGCCGCCGCCACTTTCGCAGCGATTCTCGCGTTCGTCTGAATCGAACTAGCTTACCGGCGGCAATAACTTGCCGGGATTGAGGATGCCATCAGGATCGAATTGCGACTTGATCGCGCGCATCAGGTCGAGCGCTGCCGGATCGACCGCACGAGACATGAAATCGCGCTTGCTGATGCCGATGCCATGCTCGCCCGACAGCGTTCCGTCGAGACTGAAAACCAGGTCGAATACTTCGGCCAGACACGCATCGACAACCGCCGCTTGTTCGGCACGCTCGGGGTGGTAGAGCAGGTTGACGTGGATGTTGCCGTTGCCGGCGTGGCCGAAATTGACGATGGCGATACCGTGTCTGTCGGCAATGGCCTTGGTGCCGATGATGAGATCGGGCACGCAACTGACTGGCACTACCACGTCTTCGTTGATCTTGTTTGGTGCAATCGAGCGCAGGCTGGGTGACAGCGCCTTGCGCGCGGCCCAGATGGTGTCGATGTCCGATTGATTGGTCGCGGTGAACAACTCGATCAATCCCTCGCCACGCGCTGCGACTGAAACGGCATCGACCGCGCCGTCCATTGCGTCGGCTTCGCCGTCGACTTCGATGATCAGCATCGAGCCCGCTAGCGGAATCGCGTCGCCGCCATGCGCTCGCGCAAGGCGCAAGGCTTCGTCGTCAAGGAATTCCAGTGCGCAGGGCGTCACCGGCTGCGCCATGATTCGGGCCACCGCCCGAGCAGCGGCACCTATGTCGGCGTAGGTCGCTCGCAAGGTGCGATTGGCGCTGGCCAGCGGCGTGAGTTTCAAAGTCGCTTCGGTGATCACCGCGAGCGTGCCTTCCGAGCCGATCAACAGACGCGTCAGGTCGTAGCCGGTCGCGCCTTTCGTCGTCGGCTTGCCGCAACGGAACTCCGATCCGGTGCCGGCGATCGCACGCAGTGCCAGCACGTTGTCACGCGTCGCACCGTACTTCACCGCGCGCGGACCGCCGGCATTGCAAGCGATATTCCCGGCGACCGTGCAGTACGGTGCCGATGTGGGGTCGGGCGCCCAGAAAAATCCATATGGTTTCAATGCGGCTTGCAGGTCGCCGTTGAGGACACCAGGTTCAACGATGGCGATGCGGTTGTCAGAGTCGATGGCGAGGATGCGGTTCATCCTCTCAAAGCTGGCAACAATGCCGCCTTCGATTGGCACCGTGGCACCGGTGGTGTTGGTGCCACGACCGCGTGCGATCAGCGGCAGGCCTTGCTCACGACACCAGCAAACAAGTTCGACCACTTGTTCGTGCGTAGTTGGAAAAACCACGGCCACTGGCTGAGCCGAGCGCCGAGAATTGTCATAGCCGTAGGCAAGGCACTCGGCGGGGTCGGTGCTCCACGCGCCACCGGGAAAGATGGCAGACAGCGATTCGCCGGTTCCCGCAAGTGTGTGCGGCCTTCGCGAGCGTTCAGTTGCGTTGTTCACTGCCCCGTGGGCGTTTTGGCATCCATCACTTCAAGCTTCACATCGTCGATCCAGCCGATGCCACCGTTCCCAGAATCGGTGAGCTGAACCCCGATCGCTACGCTTGTTGTATTGGCCGGCACATTGGCCGAAACCGAAACGCGCTGCCATTCGGTAGTGCCGAGGAGCGGATTCGAGTGATGCTCGGCAAGCAGGTAGCCGGTGGCATCGTAAAGATACAATAACAACGCCCAGCCGTTCGGGCCGACATTGCTCGACTTGGCTTGGGCGCTTAACTGGATGGTCTTGTTCACCAGGTCTGAAGCGATTTCAACCCTCTGCTCGAGCAACCCGTAGAACTGCGGTTTGAGTTGGGTCATGCGGAAGCTCTGCGTGCCCTCTGATGGGTTCGTTTGGTCAATCGTCATTTCGTACGAGGGCTCTCCACCATGCTGTGCGGTGGTCCAACCGGGAACTGCATGTTCGCCACCGGGCAACTCGAAGTTGGGGTTTTGCAACTTGATCAGGCCGGACTTCGCTTCCGTTGGGCCGGCTGCCTGATCGGCGCAACCCACGGCGACGAACACGATCAACGCTAACAATAGGTAATCAATCTTCACGCGAGTTTCCGTTGTGACTTATGGACTGCGGAAGTCTAGCGAGGAATCGACATGTCCGCTTCGGTCATCCAGTGATCACTACGTCGCCGGCGTCGAGTGGATGGCGAGAGATCAGGCGTTATCTTCCCCGTCTACGGCAACACGCTCATACTCGATATCGCTGCCGACGACCCTGAACACGTTCGGGCGTATTTGCCGAACATGCTGGCCATCGGCTCCGCGAAACTGGCCGCTATCGGAGAATGGGTTGAGGCTGAGGACCGCCGGGTCGATGGACGAAATCAAGCCGCTGCCGATCACGAAGATTTCCAGTTCTTCGCCACTTTAGCTCTTGGCGATGAATCGCTCACTCATAGGAATTTGGCCTGAAACGTGGTCATGGATCAGTTCAGAACCGAAGCGGATTCAAATGGCATCGGTCGTCCACCGATAGCAACGATAGCGTCGGTTATGGCGCTGACACGTTCCTCGAGTACATCGACCACGACCAGAATCTGGCCAGCTTCGATTTCTTTTTCGAACTCGCGGCGCACGGGGTTCTCTACGGTCGTTCCGATCAATGCGGACGACCAGCCGCCGACGGCTGCGCCAGCAACGCCGGCCAACGCTGCGCCAGCAATAGTGACGCCGAGTGGTGGAAACGCCAACGCCGCCAAGCCTGCGAGCAGGCCGGTTGCCGCTCCGCCAGCCATACCTCTCATCGCGGCCGGAACCATATCGTTGGTGACATCGATACGGGCATCAGGAATCGACTTTATTTCGATATCCGAACGGGCGATGAGGGAAATTTCGTCGTCGTCCGCTCCGGCCCGACGCGCAGCAGAGAGCGCCGCGGCCGCCGCAGCAAGGTCAGGAACGCTGTAGACGTGACGTGTTTTCATCCGATTTCCTAATCCTCACTGAACCGTGACCTTAAGCGTAGCCACTCAACGCCGACTGAATGCGTGGCATTGAAGCCCATTTCGAAAAACGATGACTGGCGACCAAACGGAAATCCGGGCCGTGGAATTCCTCCATTCGGTGTTCAC
>JAYUYW010000354.1:0-3296 GCA_043752325.1 Rhodanobacteraceae bacterium
ACGATATGCTGGTCAGTGGCCAGACCCAGTTGATGGGCGGCCAGGACGCCACCGACGTGAACCGGCTGCGCGAACTTTTCGAGGCATTCCAGCGCAAGCGCGACCTGCTGCAATTGCTGGATCGCTGCTCCCGGGCAGAAGGCGTGCGGCTTTTCATTGGCGATGAATCGGGATTCGCGGCGCTGGGCGACTATTCGTTGGTCACGGCACCCTACAGCGCTGACGGGCGTGTGCTTGGTGTGCTCGGCGTGATCGGGCCGACCCGGATGGCTTACGACCGAATCATCCCGGTCGTGCAGGCGACCGCCCAGATCATCTCCGGAACCTTGAACCGTGGTCGTCCGACCCCATAGCCTGCCGCAGCGAAACTTTCCCTATCCGTTGCAGGTGACCGACAACCATGGACCCGAAGCAAAACCCGTCCGATGCCCCCAACCCTGATGTCGACCCCGTTGACGTCGACGCGGTCGACATTGAAACCAATGAACTCGACACCCTGACCGAGCAACTCGCAGCAGCCGAGAACAATCTCGCCGCGATGCGCGAGACGGTATTGCGCGAACGTGCCGACCTCGACAACCAGCGCAAGCGCATGCAGCGCGACTTGGACATGGCGCGCAAATTTGCCAACGAGAAACTGCTGGCCGACCTGCTGCCTGTGGTTGATAACCTCGAACGCGGCCTCGCCGCCGAAACCGCTGATGCCGGCGCACTTCGAGGTGGCGTGGAATTAACCTTGCGCGAACTGGCGCGCGTGGTTGAAGCCGGTGGTTTGAAAACCGTCGGCAAGGCGGGCGAGGCGTTCAACCCCGATCAGCATCAAGCCATGCAGATGATCGCCGACAGCGGCCAGCCGGCCAACACGATCGTCGCGGTATTCCAGAAGGGCTACATGCTCAACGAGCGGCTATTACGACCGGCACTGGTGACCGTCGCGGAAAACTGATTTGGGTCTGAGCGGTCCCTGCGCTTGAAAGCCAGCGCTGGCCGCCCCAAATCGGTGACAGCGCGCAATGAGGTTGTGCTTCAAAGGCCGTCGGTAGCGCGAACCAACTAAAAGCATTTTGATTGATCGGCCTCACGGCCAACCAACTTTCCAGGAGAAAGCGCGTCATGGGCAAGATTATCGGTATTGACCTCGGCACCACCAATTCATGCGTTTCGGTTATGGAAGGCAACACCGCGCGGGTGATCGAAAACGCCGAAGGTGATCGCACCACGCCATCTGTGGTGGCCTTCAAGGACAATGAAGTGGTTGTCGGCGCGGCTGCAAAGCGGCAGGCTGTGACCAATCCCAAGAACACCATTTACGCGGTCAAGCGATTGGTAGGCCGCAAGTTCACCGATGCTGAAGTCCAGAAGGACATCGGCATGGTGCCGTACAAGATCGTCGCCCATGACAATGGCGATGCATGGATCGAGACGGCTGACGGCAAGAAAATGTCGCCGGCGGAAATCTCGGCAAAGATACTGATGAAGATGAAGAAGACCGCCGAGGACTATCTCGGTGAGACCGTGACCGAAGCCGTTATAACGGTGCCGGCCTACTTCAACGACAGTCAGCGCCAGGCCACCAAGGACGCCGGCCGCATTGCCGGTCTCGAGGTCAAGCGCATTATCAACGAGCCGACCGCCGCTGCGTTGGCGTACGGCATGGACAAGAAGGGCGGTGATCGAAAGATTGCTGTCTACGATCTGGGCGGCGGCACCTTTGACGTGTCGATCATCGAGATTGCCGAAGTCGATGGCGAGAAGCAGTTCGAAGTGCTGGCGACCAATGGCGATACCTTCCTCGGTGGTGAGGATTTCGACAAGCGCGTCATCGATTATCTCGTCGACGAATTCAAGAAGGATCAGGGCGTAGACTTGAAGAACGACCCGCTCGCCTTGCAGCGCCTGAAGGATGCTGCAGAGCGCGCCAAGATCGAGCTGTCGACTGCTCACCAGACCGAAGTGAACCTGCCATATGTCACGGCGGATGCATCTGGTCCCAAGCACCTCAATATCAAGCTGACACGTGCCAAGTTGGAAGCGCTGGTCGACGAACTCGTCAAGCGCACCATCGAACCCTGCCGTACCGCTGTCAAGGATGCTGGACTGGCGATGTCCGACATCACCGAGGTCATCCTTGTCGGTGGTCAGACGCGCATGCCCAAGGTGCAGGAGGCGGTCAAGGATTTCTTTGGCAAGGAACCGCGCAAGGACGTGAACCCGGATGAGGCTGTCGCCGTTGGCGCCGCGATCCAGGGTGGCGTGTTGGGCGGCACCGTAAAAGATGTCCTGCTGCTCGACGTGACCCCGCTGTCGCTCGGCATCGAAACGTTGGGTGGCGTGTTCACCAAGCTGATCGAGAAGAACACAACGATCCCGACCAAGGCCGCGCAGACGTTCTCGACTGCCGAGGACAATCAGACCGCTGTCACCGTGCATGTTCTGCAGGGTGAGCGCGAGCAGGCTCGTTACAACAAATCGCTGGCGAAGTTCGACTTGGCTGGTATCGACTCCGCGCCACGCGGTATGCCGCAGGTGGAGGTGTCATTTGACATCGACGCCAATGGCATCCTGCACGTGTCGGCCAAGGACAAGAAGACCGGCAAGGAGCAGCGTGTCGAGATCAAGGCAGGTTCCGGTCTGTCCGAGGAAGAAATCCAGCGTATGGTCACCGACGCCGAGGCCAACAAGGAAGAAGACAAAAAGTTTCACGAGCTGGTTGCCGTTCGCAACAAGGCCGACCAGGTGGTCCATGCCACCCGCTCGGCAATGAAGGATCATGGCGGAAAAATAGACGCCAGCTTGCTCGGGCCGATCGAGGAAGCCGTGTCTGATCTCGAAAAGGTTTTGAAGAGTGAGGACAAGGAACAGATCCAATCCAAGACCGCCAAGGTCGAGGAACTTGCTCAGCCATTGCTCGCTGCTGCAAATGCCGGGCCGGGAGCCGGTCCGGACAGGGGCGGTGATGGAGGACGGGCACCGAACGACGATGTCGTCGATGCCGAGTTCACCGAGGTCAAGGACGAAGAAGCCAAGTAACTCCAATGGCCGGATCGCAACGAGTGAGCCGGCCCTCTGTGCGTCCAAACCAGTAAGGGGAGAGTCATGGCAGGTTCTTACGAGCTCAGCAATTCCAAAGATGGCCAGTTCCGATTCGTGCTGAAAGCCGACAATGCGGAAATAATCCTGACGAGCGAACTTTACGGCGCTCGCCCCAGTGCTGAAAGCGGCATCGAGTCCGTACGGAAGAACAGCCCTGACGAAGTTCGCTACGAGCGCTTGGAAGCCAGCAACGGCAAAGCCTA
>JAYUYW010000355.1:0-8327 GCA_043752325.1 Rhodanobacteraceae bacterium
ACGGCGCATCGAGCATCGTGACCAGCGCGATCAGCGCCGCGTCGTCCATCAGCAGGCTTCGTAGCGTCGCAAGTCCAATCAACGGAACGTCACCATAGAGGACCAATACGCGAGCGCCATCCGGGACGTCACGAATGGCGATCTGCAGCGCGTGGCCGGTGCCCAGACGCTCGGATTGATGGACCCAGGTGAGATCGTTGAGATCGGTTGCTGCCGCACGGACCTGATCCCCGAGGTGTCCGTAGACTATCTGGATGCGGGCTGGACGTAATGCGCGCGCGGTTTCGAGCACGTGTGCCAGCATCGGCCGACCCGCTAGCGGCATCAGCACCTTGGGCCGAGCGGAGTTCATTCGTTTGCCCTCGCCCGCGGCGAGAACGACGATATGCAGCGGCGCGTTGGCGGGCATGGCTGGAACCTTTGGTGGCAGGCGTGTCACGTTACCGCAAAGCGAGGGGGGGATGAATGATTGGGTGGTGGATTGCAATGCTGCGAATCCCGAACATTGGGGTTGACCCGACAAGGTCGTCATTCCTGCGTAGGCAGAAGCGGCTTTCAACAGCCGGATGGCGGGTCAACCCATTTTAATTTTTGACGCGTTTTGGCTTGCGTGACTATGGTCAATATGGGCTCCCGCCTTCACGGGAATGACAAGGATTAGGGGGCTGTCGCGAGGATGACGACGATACTTTTTTGATGGGATTCATCGGACGGGCGGGACTGTCGCGTTGCGAAACCAAAAACGCCGGCACTTGGCCGGCGTTTTCAACGAGCGTGGAACGAAACCCGATCAGTGCTTGAGGTTGCGACGCAAGCGCTCCATCGCCTGCAGCTGCGCCATGGCCTGGGCGAGTTGGGCCTGCGCCTCGGCAATCTCGATGGCGCCGGTCCGGTTGGCAATGGCGGCTTCGGCTTCGTCCTTGGCGCGACGCGCGGCAGCTTCGTCCAAGTCGGCCGCGCGGGCGGCGGTGTCGGCGAGGATGGTCACCAGTTCTGGCTGCACTTCCAGAATGCCACCAGACACGTAAAAGAACTGCTCTTCGCCATTGGCGCTCTGCACGCGAACCTGGCCGGGCTTGAGCAAGGTGATCAGCGGTGCATGGCGCGGGGCGATACCGAGTTCACCCACTTCGCCAGATGCAACCACCAGGGTTGCGTCGCCGGCAAAGATTTCACTTTCGGCACTGACGATTTCGCAGCGGATAGTTGATGTCATGGCAATTCCTGATGCGCGGCAGCTTTGATCAGGCTGCCTTCTTGTTCATGTCTTCGGCCTTCTGAACGGCCTCGTCGATGGTGCCGACCATATAAAACGCCTGCTCCGGCAGATGATCCACTTCGCCGTCGACGATCATCTTGAAACCACGAATGGTTTCCTTGAGCGTCACGTACTTGCCGGGCGAGCCGGTGAACACTTCGGCCACGTGGAACGGCTGCGAGAAGAAGCGCTCGCACTTGCGCGCGCGCGACACGGCGTTCTTGTCTTCTTCGCTCAACTCGTCCATGCCGAGGATGGCGATAATGTCCTTGAGTTCCTTGTAGCGCTGCAACGTGCCCTGCACCTTGCGGGCCACATCGTAGTGTTCCTGGCCGATCACCAGCGGATCAAGCTGGCGGCTGGTCGAGGCGAGCGGATCTACAGCCGGGTAGATACCCAAGCTGGCGATGTCACGCGACAAGGCGACGGTGGAATCCAGATGCGCGAACGTGGTCGCCGGGGACGGATCGGTGTAGTCATCGGCCGGCACGTAGACGGCCTGGATCGAAGTGATCGAACCGGTCTTTGTAGAGGTGATGCGCTCCTGCAACACGCCCATTTCCTCGGCCAGCGTCGGCTGGTAACCCACGGCAGACGGCATGCGGCCAAGCAGAGCGGACACTTCGGTACCGGCCAGCGTGTAGCGATAGATATTGTCGACGAAGAACAGCACGTCGCGGCCCTTGCCGGTCTCATCCTTCTCGTCGCGGAAGTACTCGGCCATGGTCAGGCCGGTCAGGGCCACGCGCAGGCGGTTGCCCGGCGGCTCGTTCATCTGGCCATAGACCATCGTGACCTTGTCGAGCACGTTGGAGTCTTTCATCTCGTGGTAAAAGTCGTTGCCTTCGCGGGTGCGCTCACCCACGCCAGCAAACACCGACAGGCCTTCATGGGCCTTGGCGATGTTATTGATCAGCTCCATCATGTTGACGGTCTTGCCGACGCCGGCACCGCCGAACAATCCAACCTTGCCGCCCTTCGCGAACGGGCAGACCAGGTCGATCACCTTGATGCCGGTTTCCAGCAAATCGTTGCTGACGGCTTGCTCGGCATAGGTCGGCGCGGGGCGATGGATGACCCACTTTTCATCTTCGCCGATCGGGCCGGCTTCGTCGATCGGGTTACCGAGCACGTCCATGATGCGACCGAGCGTCTTCACGCCGACCGGCACCTTGATGCCTTCGCCGGTGTTGCGCGCTTCCAGGCCGCGCTTGAGGCCTTCGGTGGAACCCAGGCCGATGGTGCGGACGACACCGTCACCCAACTGCTGCTGCACTTCCAGTGTGATTTCGGTGCCGTCGATCTTCAGCGCGTCGTACACGTTCGGCACGGCATCGCGCGGGAATTCGACGTCGACGACGGCGCCGATGATTTGTACGACTTTGCCTGTGCTCATGATGGACTCCAGATACTTTGACGGTTGATGCGAGGTCGCCAATGCGACAGCGCGTGCATGTTCAGGTGGCGGCAGCGCCGCTGACGATTTCGGAAATTTCCTGCGTGATCGCCGCTTGGCGTGCCTTGTTGTAAACCAACGTCAGCGAATCGATGGCCTTGGACGCATTGTCCGAGGCGCTCTTCATCGCGACCATGCGCGCGGCGTGTTCGCTGGCCAGGTTTTCAATAACGGCTTGATATACCAGCGACTCGATGTAGCGAATCATCACGTGGTCGAGCACACTGGGAGCGTCCGGCTCGTAGATGTAGTCCCACGCGTGCTTGGCTGCCAGATCATCGGACGGCGGCAACGGCAGCAACTGATCGATGGTCGCCTTCTGCGTCATCGTGTTGATGAAGTCGTTGTAGACCAGATTCAGGCGATCAATTCGGTTCTCAGTGTAGGCATCGAGCATCACCTTGATGACACCGATCAGTTCCGCAATCTGCGGGCGCTCGCCAAGATGGGTCACGCTGCCGACCAGGTTCACCTTGAGTCGCTTGAAGTAGCTCAGCGCCTTGCTACCGATGCAGACCACGTCGACCTCGACGCCCTTGTCCTGCCACTCGCGGATATCGGTCAGCACGCGGCGGAACATGTTCGAGTTCAGACCACCAGCGAGGCCGCGGTCGCTGGAAATAACGATGTATCCGACCCGGCGCACGTTGTCGCGCTTGGCCATGAACGGGTGGCGATAGTCGACGTTAGCCTGCGCGACGTGGCCGATGAGGGTGCGCATCAGGCGTGCATACGGGCGCGAAGCGCTCATCAAAGCTTGTGCCTTGCGGATCTTCGATGCCGAGACCATTTCCAGCGCGCGGGTCACCTTGCGGGTGTTCTGCACGCTCTTGATCTTGGTTTTGATTTCTCTTCCGCTTGCCACGTCTGGTCCACCCTCGGGTTTGTTGTCAGGCCTGCATTCGCTGCGCGTCGTTGGCGTTCGACTGGCGAACGCCGCGTCGCTCGCTTACCAGCTGCCGGTCTTCTTGAACTCGTCCATGCCCTGCTTGAACTGGCCTTCGATGTCGCTGTTCCAGTCGCCAGTGTCGACCACGTTCTTCATCAGGTCGGCGTGATTGTTGTGGAAATGCGTATGCAGCGCGCTTTCGAACGGGAGAATCTCGCTGACTTTCAGATCATCGAGGTAACCCTTCTCGGCTGCGTAGACGCTGAGAGCCAGTTCCGCGATCGACAGCGGTGCGTACTGCTTCTGCTTCATCAGTTCGGTAACGCGCTGGCCACGCTCAAGCTGGGCGCGGGTCGCGGCATCGAGGTCCGAAGCGAACTGTGCGAACGCAGCCAGTTCGCGAAACTGCGCCAGCGCCAACTTCACACCGCCGGACAATTTCTTGATGATCTTGGTCTGGGCAGCGCCACCAACTCGCGACACCGACACACCGGCGTTCACAGCCGGACGAATGCCGGCGTTGAACAGATCGGTTTCGAGGAAGATCTGGCCATCGGTGATCGAAATCACGTTGGTCGGCACGAACGCGGAGACGTCACCGGCCTGCGTTTCGATGATCGGCAGCGCGGTCAACGAACCGGTCTTGCCCGTCACGCGACCTTCGGTTTCCTTCTCGACGTACGCTTCCGAAACGCGCGCTGCGCGCTCCAGCAGGCGGGAGTGAAGATAGAAAACGTCGCCCGGATACGCTTCGCGACCTGGCGGGCGGCGCAGCAGCAGCGAAATCTGGCGATATGCCCAGGCCTGCTTGGTGAGATCGTCGTAAACGATCAGCGCGTCTTCGCCAATGTCACGGAAATATTCGCCCATCGCGCAACCGGAGTACGGCGCGATGTACTGCATCGCGGCCGATTCAGAAGCCGAGGCGGCCACGATGATGGTGTTTTCCAGCGCGCCGTTTTCTTCCAGCTTGCGCACCACGTTGGCGATCGAGCTTTGCTTCTGGCCAATGGCGACGTAAATGCATTTGATGCCGGAATCGCGCTGATTGATGATGGCGTCGATGGCGAGCGCGGTCTTGCCGGTTTGGCGATCGCCAATGATCAGCTCGCGCTGACCACGGCCAATCGGGATCATCGCATCGACCGACTTGTAACCGGTCTGCACCGGCTGATCCACCGACTTGCGCCAGATGACGCCGGGCGCAACTTTCTCGACTGCTGCGGTGCGCGTGGTGTTGATCGGGCCCTTGCCATCGATTGGCTCACCGAGCGCGTTGACGACGCGACCGAGTAATTCCGGGCCAACCGGCACTTCAAGAATGCGGCCGGTGGTCTTGGCGGTGTCGCCTTCGCTCAGGTGCTCGTAGTCGCCGAGGACGACGGCGCCGACCGAGTCGCGCTCGAGGTTCAGTGCGAGGGCGTAGGTGGGCAAGCCGTTCTCGCCTTTCGGCAGCTCGATCATTTCGCCGGACATCACGTCGTTCAAGCCGTGGACGCGGACGATGCCATCGGAAACACCGGTCAGGGTGCCCTCGTTGCGCGCCTCGGCGGACAGTTTGAACTTCTCGATGCGGCTCTTGATGAGGTCGCTGATTTCGGACGGGTTGATCGTGGTGGCCATCGTGTTTTCCTTTGGGCGGGGGTTAACCCGTCTGCGCTTCCGGTGGGCGTGCCCACCGGCAATTCGAATTAGTGAGTGAGAGCTTGCTCAAGCCGCGCGAGGCGACCGCGCACCGAACCATCAATGACAACATCGCCGGCATCGATGATGGCGCCGCCGATCACCGACGGATCGACTGTGCGCTCGATTTCTATGTCACCGCCAAAGCGACGCTTGAGTGCTTCGCTGAGCTGGGCCGTTTCGACATCGTCGATGGCTACCGCAGTGCGCACGCGCACCTTGGTGACCTTCTCGGCTTCCGCTTTGAGTAACTCGAAGATCGCGGCGACTTCGACCAGCACCGCAAGTCGACTGTTGTCGGCTAGCACGTGGATGAAGTTGGCGAACGTTGAATCAGCCGCAACACCGTCTGGCAGGAACAGCGACTCCAGCTCGGCTTGGCCGACGCGCGGACTGCCGAACAGGCCAGCCAGTTGCGGATCGTGGGCCACCTGCGCGGCGAAACCGAGCTTGCCCGACCAGTCGGCCAGACCGCCATCCTTGCGTGCCAGCTCGAAAGCGGCGCGGGCGTACGGGCGGGCGAGGGTCATTGCGCTGGCCATGGCGTCAAATCTCGGTAACGAGCTGGTCGATCAATGCCTTGTGGGCATTGCCGTCAATCTCGCGGCCGAGAATTTTCTGCGCACCGGCAATCGCCAGCGCACCGACCTTGCTGCGCAATTCCTCGCGCGCCTGGTGGGCGTAGCTTTCGATCTCGGCAGCAGCCATTGCCTTCTGCTTGGTCGCTTCGACGATGGCGTCCAGCTTGGCCTTCTCGACGATCGAGTTGGCATGGGCGTGCGCCTTTTCGACGATCGCACCGGCTTCCACGCGCGCCTTCTTGATCTCGTCGGCGACGCGAGCGTCGGCATCGGCGAGTTCTTTCTTGGCACGGTCGGCAGCGGTGAGACCTTCAGCGATCTTTTTCTGGCGTTCTTCGATCGCAGCCATCAAAGGCGGAAAGATGAACTTGGTGGTGAACCAGACCAGGATCGCGAACGAAAGCACCTGGCCGAAAAAGGTCCAGTTAACGTTCATGGGAACTCCTTGGAAAACAGGTTCGGCGACCGCTTGCGCAGTCGCCGGTTTCGATGCAGCGGCGCAGGCAGCCAGAAGGCCGTCGCGTCATCCGGGTTTCTTACTTCAACGCAGCCAGCAGCGGGTTGCCGAAAGTGAACAGCAGGCCGACGGCGAGCGCGATGATGAACGCCGCATCGATCAGGCCGGCGAGCAGGAACATGCGGCCCTGCAGCATCGGCACCAGCTCCGGCTGGCGAGCGGCGGATTCCAGGAACTTCGCACCCATGATGGCGATGCCGATACAGGCACCGAGGGCACCCAGACCGACCATCAGGCCGATGGCGATGGCGGTCAAGCTCTGAACGTTGGCGATGTATTCCATGGTTGTCTCCGTAAGCGCAGTTAAGTGAAAAAAAGAGAAAAGAAAAGAAAAATCAATGCGTTTCGCGAGCGCCGGCGATGTAGACGACGCTCAAAATCATGAAGATGAAGGCTTGCAGGAAGATGATCAGGATGTGGAAGATGGCCCACATCGTGTTGAACACCACACCGGGCAGGAACGACAGCGTCAGCAAACCGCCGCCCATCAAACCCGCGATCAACATGAAGACCAGCTCG
The DNA here is from genome assembly GCA_043752325.1 of Rhodanobacteraceae bacterium. Classification (GTDB taxonomy): domain Bacteria; phylum Pseudomonadota; class Gammaproteobacteria; order Xanthomonadales; family Rhodanobacteraceae; genus Dokdonella. The sequence continues at coordinate 6,904 of JAYUYW010000355.1, forward strand.
CCGCCGTACATGTTTCCGAACAGTCGCATCGCCAGCGAAACCGGCTTCGACAGGTATTCGATGATGTTGAGCAAAAGGTTGAACGGCGCCAGCGCAATTGCCCCGACGCCGCTGGCATGGAAGGGCGAGGTCAACAGATCCTTGCCGAAGCCGCCGATGCCCTTGGCCTGCATGCCGTGGCCAAGAATGATGAAGAACACCGCCGTCGCCATGGCTGCCGTGGTGTTGAGGTCGGCCGTGGGCACCCAGCGGAAATAGGTGTGTTGCGCCACTTCGATGCCGGCGGCGTGGCGGACAACGAAACCTGGAAAATCGAGCGGCAGCAGGTCCATCAGGTTCATGAAAAGAACCCACATGAAGATGGTCAGCGCCAGCGGGGTGACCGTGCGACGGTCGCCATGGAAAATGTCGCGAACCTGGCCATCGATGAATTCAACGACCAACTCAACGAACGCCTGCCCCTTCGAGGGCACGCCGGAAGTCGCCTTGCGAGCCGCAAAACCAAACCATGCAACGAACAACATGCCAAGCAGGAACGACACCACCCAGGTATCGATATTGAAGCCACTGCCAAACTCCAACACGTTGTGCTGCAAGTGATGCTGGATGTACTCGTTGAGGCCGCCGGTTGATGCTTCGGTACTCACAATCTCTCCGCCATTCAATGCTTGATGAGCAAACCACCCAGATGTGCCAGCAGTGCGACAGCCGCACCGATCAGGACGCCTACCGGGTCAAACCCGTTGGCCATCGCCAGCACGAGTCCACCGCCTATCCAGATCCAGCGCAGCAACTGGCCAAGCAGAGCCGATCCCAGTGCGCCACCCGCTGTCTTTACGCGTCTGCCGAACAGGCGCCACGCAAAAATGAGGTTGCCACTGGCGATGATGCCGCCCCCGACCAGCACGCCCCACGCCTTGGTCGAGCCCGCAAGCGCGAAAATCAAAGCGGTTGCGAGTACCACGACCCCTTGCAGAAAGACAGTCAGCAGGGCTACCCGCCGTCCGCTTGCGAGCGAATTCCGCATTCAACATCCGTTAGCGAGAGTCGGGCAAACGCCCAATCAGGCCCATAAATCAGGCCGATCAAGCCTTGGAATGATAGCAGCCCTTGTTCAGGAGCCGCAACCGAACTGGGGTTGTTGCCTGCAATCCATGTTGCAGTGCGACAATAGGTCACGTCGATTTGGCGGCGCGGTTTACACTTGAAAGTCAACCTTTATGTCGCGGCCGCCAATCACTGCCTGACGGAATTGCGAAGTTCGAATGTTACTGTAGCGCAGGCCAGTTGTTCGATTGCGCCACGTTCCTGCGACACGTCAGCTCGCCGCTATCGAAGGGGATCAACACGATGATCGTCAGCACCATCCGTCACCTGAAATCGGGCTTTCCGATCTCGCTCCTGCTACTTGCCGCCCTCGGCCT
>JAYUYW010000356.1:0-3276 GCA_043752325.1 Rhodanobacteraceae bacterium
AGCACGTGGCGCGGCATCCTCGACTACTTCGCGCCGGCCGTGCAGTTGGGCATGACCGCCACCCCCAAGCGCGATACCAACACGGATACCTACGCCTACTTCGGCGACCCGGTTTACAGCTACGCGCTGAAGGAAGGCATCGGTGATGGATACCTGACGCCGTTCAAGGTGCGCCAGATGGCGAGCACGCTGGACAGCTACCAATTCAGCGATGGCGACACGGTGATCAGCGGCGAGATCGACCCGGACAAGGAATACCGCGAAGTCGACTTCAACCGAAAGCTGGTCATCGAAGCGCGCGAGCAAAGCCGCGTGCAGGAGTTCATGGATCAGATCGACCAGCGCCAGAAGACGCTGGTGTTCTGCGCCACGCAGGAGCACGCAGCCCGTGTGCGCGATGCGATCAACCAGGTAAAGGACAACCCCGATCCGCACTACTGCGAGCGCGTGACCGCTGACGACGGCAAGCTCGGCGATCAACACCTTCGCGAATTCCAGGACAACGAGAAAACGCTGCCAACCATCCTGACCACGTCACACAAACTTTCGACCGGCGTGGATGCACGAAACGTGCGCAACATCGTGCTGATGCGACCCATCGCGTCGATGATCGAGTTCAAGCAGATCATTGGTCGCGGTACGCGAACGTTTGACGGCAAGGACTATTTCACCATCCACGATTTCGTGAAGGCGTACGAGCACTTCAACGACCCGGAATGGGATGGCGAACCGTTGCCGCCGGAAGCGCCGAGCGAGCAGAAGGTGCCGAAATATCTGACTGACCAAACGGATTCGGCCGAAAAGCATGGCGGTGTGGACGAACCGCCACTCCCGGAAAAGATCGTCGTGAAACTCGCTGACGGCAAGGAGCGCCGCATTCGCTATTTGTCGGCAACCACCTATTGGCATGAAGGCCGACAGATCACCGCGCAGGAATTCATGGCGCAGTTGTTCGGCGATCTCGGCACGCTCGTCGCTGACGAGGAGGCGTTGCGCGCCGTCTGGTGCGACCCGGACCGTCGCGATGCCCTGCTGCAGCGCTTGAGCGACATGGGCTACGACGCGGATCGGCTGGATGACATGCGCCGCCTGATCGACGCGCCGAACAGCGACATCTTCGACGTGTTGGCCTATGTGCGATTTACTCTCGCGCCGCTCCGACGCTCGGAACGCGCGAGCGCCGCGCGAGCGTCCGGCCTGGGCGGCTATGAACGCGAGATGCGCGAGTTCCTCGATTACGTGCTGAGTTCCTACGTCACGAACGGCACCAGCGAATTGTCGTCGAACAAGATCGGCGACTTCATCCGCATCCGTTACGGCGGTACCAACGACGCCCAGCGCGTGCTTGGCCCGATTCCGGCAATACGCGAGGCCTTCATCGCGATACAGGCGCATCTGTACCAATAGTGCGTGCCGGTTCGTTGCTTCAGTCGCGCTGAGGATCGCTGCCGCGTCGCAGCTGCGCGGCGGCCCAAACCAGATAGCCGACGACGAGGAAGACTACGAGCAAGCCTATCCCGTTCAGCAACATGCGCGAATAACCGAGCACGCTGACATCGATGAACGGGTACGGATAGCTGTTCAACCAGGCGCCACGAGCGAGTGCGTAGGCGAGGTAGGCGACCGGATACACGCACCACGCCAATGGCAGCCGCGCGGGCAATCGCTGCGGATGCCGCAGCAGCATCCAATACAGCAAGGTGAGAGCGGGCACGAGGTAGTGGAGCACCGTGTCGGCCACTAACTGCCAGCCTTGCGGATCCCAGATTTCGCGCAACAGCAGGTGATAGGCAAGGCCGACCAGGATGATTGCCGTGGTCGCACAACCCAGCGTGGCTTCGCCGGCGAGCCAGGTTGGTTCGCGCGTTCGCGTTGCCATGACGCGGGCACTGGCGACCAGTGCAACGAAGATGTTGCTCAGCACGGTGAAATAACCGAAGTAGACGACGAGCCCTTCGACGACCGATTTACCATTCGCCTGCGCCAGTTGGATTGACAGCAGCAACTGCAGCAGCACGCCGAACCAGGCGACCAGGGCCAGTGTGATTGCGCCGTAGCGCTCGGCTGTCGACCGGTCAGACATGTCACGTTCTCCAATGGCGGTGAGGGAAGCGGTGAGTTTCGACCAGACAACAAGATGGTTCGTCGTGTGTCGTGGAACTGCGGAACGCTTTCGCGTCAGGTGGCGGAATCTTCCGTCCATTGACGCGATACGGTATGACCCTTCTCGGTGTCATCGACGACCAGGATGAGTTGGTTGTCGTGGTCGCTGTAGAGCACTTCGATGTTGACGCCAGCTTCAGCCATGCGCCGGGTCAACGCGCCGAGTTGCCCGGGAACGTCCTGGCGCAGGCGTTGCACCAGCACATCGCGGATTGTTGCCACCTCGATACTGACGTCGCGCAGCGCGACCGCGGCGCGATCGCCATCCGCATCGGAAACAAGGAAATGAGCAATGCCGCGACCCCCGACTACCCACGCGCCGCCACCTTCGACGCTGATGCCGGCGTTTCCCAGAGCTTCGCCCATGTCGGCCAATGCACCGGGGCGGTCAGGCAGGATCATCGATACGTCTTTCATGGCGCGTCTCCATTGTTCGAATCGAGTAGCGTGCCGGCGGCGTCGAGTGGCTCGCAAAGGATCTGCGTTGTCACCGAGTTCGCGATATAGCACTGCGCATGCGCTTTGTGGTGGAGTGCGATCACCGTGGCATCGCCGGGTTTTGTGACGATCCCGCGAACGAAACTAGTGGACGCAACGTCACTTGCGTCATCGCCATCTTGCGATCGGCGTTCATCGCGAGCTTGCCGACCGCGTCGTCGCTGTAATGGTCGACGACCAACCCCTGCTTCTGGGCCAGCGCCAGAAACCACAACATGTGGCAACTCGCCAGCGATGCGACGAAGGCTTCTTCAGGATCGACCGCCGCCTCGACCGACATCGGTGGCGCGATCACTTTTGGCGACGACGACGCAGGCACATCGATGCCGCCATCGAATCGCCAGCGGTGGCCTCGGCTGTAGCGGTTGTCGGCGAAGTCCTCGCCGGCACGGTCCCATTCAATGCTTGCGCGATGTTCGCCCACGGTTTCCCCCTTCCAGAGTCTGCTCAATTCTCGCACTCCCATTGAAGCGGGCCAATGCGGCACCATAGCTGCCAGCCCCCTGAGTCGCCTCTTCCCTGCCATGCCGATCTATGAATTCAAATGCACCGCTTGCGACCACGTTTTCGAGCGACTGCAGAAGCTGTCCGACGCCGACCCGACCGATTGCCCGG
>JAYUYW010000357.1:0-19205 GCA_043752325.1 Rhodanobacteraceae bacterium
CCCGGTTTCCAGGCTGGGAACGTGGTCGCATCGGCGAGCTTGTTACCGACGGCGTAAATAGTGTTGAGGTCTTGCACCACGCCACGGAAATCCCAGTTCGGGTCGTATTCGTCGGTCGGCTTGTGATAGCTATTGGTGACGTAGTCCGCACTCAACGCGCGGCCTTTCTCGATACCGCCGTCAATCAAATCAACACCGGTACCTGCGTATAGCGACGGCACGCCAGCGCGGGCAAAGTTGAGGTGGTCGGAGCGAAAGAAGAACCCTTTCTCAGGCGCGTCTTCGGCATGGATGCTGCGGCCTTGCGCGTCGGTCTCGATTTTGACCAGGTCATCCATTTCCGACTGGCCAAGTCCCAGCACGGTCAAGTCCTTGGTCGGGCCGATCATCAGCAAAGCATCCATGTTGATGTCGGCCACGGTCTTGTCGAGCGCGAACGTCGGATGGGCGACGTAATACTGCGATCCAAGCAGCATGGCTTCCTCCAAAGTGAACGCGGCAAACACGACAGAGCGTTTCGTCGATGTCGGCTGCTTGGCGAATGCCTCGGCAATTTCGAGCAGACCGGCGATGCCGCTGCCGTTGTCCACCGCGCCGTTCATTATCTGGTCGCCGCTCAGGCTTTCGTCCTTGCCGAAGTGATCCCAGTGCGCGCTGTAGACGACCACTTCGTCTGGCCGCTCGCTGCCCGCTATCATGCCGATCACGTTTTGAGACGACGAGGTTTTCACCGAGCTGGTGAATGTTGTCGACAGCGTTGCGCCGAGTTCACTGGGCTTGAATCCGGGCAAATCGGCTGACGCTTTCAGCGCATCGAAATCCTTGCCTGCCGTCGTGAACAATCGTCGCGCCGCGTCGCTGGTCAACCAGCCGGCTACTTTCAGACGTGGTGCCGGGTCTTCACTGGCAGGCAGGCTTTGGCGATCTCCACTCCAACTGTTCTGGACCACTTGCCACGGATACGCTGCCGCATCGGTGTCGTGGACGATGAAGGTCGCCGCTGCACCTCGCCGCGCGGCCTCTTCGTACTTGTAGACCCAGCGACCGTAGTAGGTAAGGGTGCGGCCCTTGAACAAATTCGCGTCCTGGTTGCCCCAGCCCGGATCGTTGACCAACACCATCAGCGTTTTTCCCTTCACGTCCATCCCGGCGTAATCGCTCCAGTTTTGCTCGGGCGCGTTGACGCCGTAACCGATGAAGACGATGTCAGAATCCTTGAGATCGATGTTTGACGTGTTGTCGAGGCTGCCGACCACCATGTCGGTGTTGAACGCGAATTCGGCGCTGGCATCATTGGCTGCCTTTACGGTGAGCTTGACCTTGTTCTGCTCGTTCACCCGCGCCTCGACCATCGGCACGGTCTGCAACCACGCGCCCTTATTGCCGGGTTTAATGCCCATCTGGGTGAACTGGTCGACCAGCCATGCTGTGGTCAGACGCTCGCCGAGCGTGCCCGGTTTGCGACCTTCGAACTCGTCGGACGAGATGCGCTTGAGTCGTGCCGCGTAGTCTTCGGCGGTGATCGCGGCTGAGGTTTTCCCGTCGACGGTTGGAACGACCGGTTCGAGTTTCGCGGGTGCCGCGACGTCGGTCACTGGCGTCCGTGATTCACGATCACAGGCCGAGAGAATCAGCATCGAGCCAATCGAAAGAGCAAGCAACGTTCTCGTACGCATGCGAACCACCGCAACCGGGAAAATGAGGATTCTATTCGCGCAGGTGTTAGCAACCCATTGACGCACCACGCGCCGCTGCCACGTGCAGTCGCTAAACTTCCCGGTCCGCGACCTCGACGGGAGCGTAGGAGCAGACCATGAGCGAAAACGATTCGCGCAACGACATCACCCGCGAACAAGCGCAAGAGGCAGTGCGCGTGTTGTTGCGCTGGGCCGGCGAAGATCCCGCCCGGGAAGGACTTCTCGATACGCCAAAGCGCGTGGTCAACGCTTATGCCGACTGGTTTTCCGGTTACGCGGTCGATCCCGAGGACTACCTCAGCCGCACCTTCGAGGAAGTCGCCGGCTACGACGAAATGGTGATGCTGCGCGACATCGAATTCGAGTCGTACTGCGAACATCACATGGCGCCAATCATCGGTCGCGCCCATATCGGCTACCTGCCCACCGACAAGGTGGTCGGTATCAGCAAGTTGGCCCGCGTCGTCGATGGTTATGCACGGCGTTTTCAGGTCCAGGAAAAATTGACCGCGCAGATCGCACATTGCATCGAGGACGTGCTCAAGCCGCGTGGTGTCGCCGTGGTGATCGATGCCGTGCACCAGTGCATGACCACGCGCGGCGTGCATAAACGTGGCGTGTCGATGGTGACCAGCCAGATGCTCGGCGCTTTCCGCGAAGATGCACGTACACGCTCCGAGTTTTTGCAGTTCATCGATGGCGGCAAGCGCCGCTGAATCCTGTCGCGGCAAGCCAGCACCATGACAGTGACTTCCCAGCCGCCGATGCGTCGCGCTGCGGTCATTTTCATTTTCATCACCGTAATGCTGGACATGCTCGCTTTCGGCGTGATCATCCCGGTGTTGCCACATCTGGTCGAACAGATGATCGGCGGCGACATCGCAACCGCCGCACGCTGGACCGGCCTGTTCGGCGTGGTCTACAACCTGATGCAGCTGATCTTCTCGCCCGTGCAGGGCGCGCTGTCGGATCGCTTCGGACGACGACCGGTGATCCTGCTATCGAATCTGGGGTTGGGCCTCGATTTCATTTTCATGGCGCTGGCGCAAACGCTGCCCTTGCTGTTCATCGGTCGCTTGATATCCGGCATGACCGCAGCGAGTTTCTCAACCGCAAACGCGTACATTGCCGACGTGACGCCACCGGAAAAACGTGCGGGTGCGTTTGGCCTGCTAGGCGCTGCGTTTGGCATCGGCTTCATCATCGGCCCAGCATTCGGCGGCTGGCTCGGTGGATTCGATATCCGCATGCCGTTCTGGGTTGCGGCCGGGCTGGCGCTGGCGAACTTCCTCTATGGCTACTTCGTGCTGCCGGAGTCGCTACCACCGGAAAAGCGCTGCAGGCGTTTTGATATCAAGTCTGCCAATCCGATCGGTGCGCTTGGCTTGCTTCGCAAGCATCCACAGGTGTTCGCGCTGGCGCTGGTGGTGTTCACCGTCAACCTGGCCCAGTACGCACTCAATTCAACCTTCGTGTTATTCACCGATTACCGATTCAATTGGGGTCCGCAGGAAGTCGGGCTGAGCCTCGCCTTGGTCGGCGTTTGCTCCGGCATCGTGCAAGCGGGACTGGTCCGCCGCGTGGTGCCGATTTTCGGCGAACGACAGGTGATGTTGGCCGGCCTGCTGTTCGGCTTTGCAGGGTTCAGCGTGATCGGGCTGGCCCCGTCCGTCTGGCTGTTTCTGGCCGGCATTCCGCTGCTGGCGCTTTCGGGGCTGGGCGGACCGACCGCACAAGCGATCATGTCGCAGCAGATTTCCGCGCACGAACAAGGGCGCTTGCAGGGCGCGATCACCAGCCTGACGAGCTTTGCCGGCATCTTCGGTCCATTCCTGTTCTCACAGGTGTTCGCATCCTTCATCGAGCCTGACGCGCCAGCCCACATTCCCGGTGCGGCGTTCCTGCTTGCCGCACTGCTGCTGGTGATTGCCTTCATGCTCGGCCTGCGCGCCACAAGCGCAATGCGCTTGAAATCTTCGGCGGCGCCTCCCGCCGCCAGCGAGACACTGAGTCCATGACTGCGATCGAGAAACCCTACTCGCCATCCTGCGAACGCAATCGCGAGTCGATTCTTGCCGTGCTGGCGAAGTACTTGCCAGGCAAACGACGCGTACTGGAAATTGGCAGTGGTACCGGTCAGCACGCGGTGCATTTCGTGGCAGCTATTCCGCAGTGGCAGTGGCAATGTTCGGATCGCGCGGAGAACCTTCCAGGCATTCGCTTGTGGCTGGCCGACACCGCGTTGCCGAACACGCCCGAGCCGATTGAACTGGATGTCGCCAGCGGCGAGTGGCCAAGTGATCGCTACAACGCCGTTTTCAGCGCGAATACCTTGCACATAATGGGCTGGGATGACGTACAGGCGCTATTTCGCCGCTTGCCGAATGTGCTTGAAGACGATGCCCTTGTTGTCATCTATGGTCCGTTCAATGACGACGGCCATTTCAGTAGCGACACCAACGCGCAGTTCGATCAGTCGCTAAGGGCACGCGCGCCACAAATGGGGATTCGAGATCAGTCAGCGGTTGATGCGCTGGCGCAGGCGGCAGGACTCAAGTTTATCGCCGCCATTCCGATGCCGGCCAACAACCGCTGCCTGATCTGGCAACGATTTCGCTGACATAGTGGCCGGGAGATCGGCCGACAGGCGATTAGAAAGTTAAGAAAACCCCAAGCAAAAACGGACGCGGATTACTCCGCGCCCGTCGGTGTCAAGCGATCAACTAGCGCTTACTGCACCATGAACTTCTTGGTGTCGACCACGCTACCGTTCATGCTGATTTCAACCGTATAACCACCAAGCGGCCAACCGTCAGGCTTGGCGATGTGGAAAGCCGTCACGGCTGGGCCGGTCGGGGCGATGGTCTGAGTGCTCTCGTTGACCATCTGGCCGTCCTGGAACATCCACTTCGCGGTGATCGGCGTGCTGGCGCTGCTGCCGTTGGTAGCCACCGACGCGTAGATGGTGTCTTTGCTGCCGAAGGTGTCCATCGGCGTGGCCACTGAATTGCTGGCGTCGACGGCATTGCCCAGCGTCACCGAGGATAGCGTGACTGCGGGTGCCGGCGCGGCCGGCGGTATGGCCTCCGGTGCCGGAATCGGAGCCGGCATCGGAGCCGGTGCGGGTGCCATCGGCTCTGGCACTGGTGCTTCCTTCTTGCCGCAGGCGCCGAGGGCGAGCGCAGCGGTGAGGACGCTGATGGCGACGAATGTCTTGTTGCTGTATTTCATGGTGAAATTCCTATTGTAGTGGGGATTAGTCAGCTTCGGGGGCGGCTGGAATCTTCAGTATCTGGCCGGGTTTGATCCTGTCCGGATCGTCAAGCTGGTCGCGATTGGCTTCGTAGATGCGCGGCCACAGCTTGGCCTTGCCGTAATGGTGCTTGGCAATCAGGGACAGGCTTTCGCCCCTCTCAACGGTATGCATGCTGCCGGTATGCGCGACCATGCCGGCTGTCGACCTCGAGCCGCTCTGCACATTGCCGAAATCGGGCGTGGGTGCCGCTGGCGCGGTGGATCCGACACCGCTCTTTACGTTCGAGAAGTCCGGCTTTTTCTTGCCGGGATTCGCGTTTGGAAATACCGGGCTTTGCACGTTGGAAAAATCAAATTTCTTGTCATTACTCATTGGACGCGCCCTCCTGATGTTGCGCTGGCGAAACGGTACACCGACGACCCATTAAACATTCGTTATTTTCAGGTGTTCGCATTTCTTGGCAAGGCTTGCTGTTCAGCTTTCCTTGAGGAGTTTTGGGACGCGCAACTCCTTGGCTCCAACTGACCACTGCTTGCCAGCAACCGCTGCAACCCACCCAACGGCCGATACGAACGTCATGGCGATGGGCGATAATCGACAGCCCAGTGGAGCCGTTGTCAAAAACTTCGCCATGCCTCGTCCGAACACTCCATCCGTCGCGATTGGCGCCGCCTTGTGCAGTCTGATTTCAGCGTGTTCCGCAGCTCCGCGGGCAAGACTACCACCAGCTGCGTTGCAGCCCATCGTCGTCGCAACGGTTGCTCACCCGCGCGGGGAGACGCCGGAATGGTGGTTTCGCAATGGTGCTGCAGCGGCGCTCAAGGCTGGAGCGAATTCGGCTGGGCAGCCGCGCAACGTTATCGTGTTCGTTGGCGACGGCATGAGCATCACGACGATCACCGCCGCGCGTATCCTGGAAGGCCAGCGCAACGGCCAATCCGGCGAAGAAAACCGTTTGGCGTTCGAAGAGTTTCCCTACACGGCACTCAGCCGCACCTACAACGTCGACGCGCAGACGCCGGACTCGGCCGGCACCATGACGGCGATCGCCAGTGGCGTGAAGGTTCGCCTCGGCGCGATAGGTGTCAATCAGCGCGCCCCCCGTGGAAGCTGCGCAGCGGCGCACGGCAACGAAACCGTCAGTCTGCTCGAACTCGCTGCCGCTGCCGGGATGGCAACGGGCGTGGTCACGACCACGCGCATCACCCACGCGACGCCAGCGGCCACCTACGCGCACGCCAGCGAGCGGAGCTGGGAAAACGATACCAAGTTGCCGGCAACGGCCATTGCCGAAGGCTGCACTGACATCGCCCGCCAGTTGATCGAATTTCCTATCGCGGGCGGCCCCAACGTTGCGTTTGGTGGCGGTCGCGGCAACTTCCTGCCGCAAGGCGTGGCAGATCCGGTGCTTGCGAACGAACAAGGAGTTCGCGGTGACGGACGCGACCTGACCGCCGAATGGGCGGCGCGTCCGGGTGCGTCCTACATCTGGAACGCGCAACAACTTGCCGCACTGGACCCGGCCAAGCGCGACCATGTGCTTGGCTTGTTTGCCTACTCCAACCTCGACTACGACTTCGAGCGCCGCCAGCATCCCGGCGACCAGCCCAGCTTGGCCGAAATGACACGCGCCGCGATCGGCTTGCTGGAAAAGCGCGGGCAGGGCTACTTCCTGTTCGTTGAAGGTGGCCAGATCGATGTCGCCCATCATGCCGGCAATGCGTTTCGCGCGCTCGACGAAACGATCGCTTTCTCCGACGCCGTGCGCGCCGCCGACCAGCTCACGTCCGATCAGGATACGCTGATCATGGTGACCGCCGATCACAGCCACGTGCTGACGATGGCGAGCTACCCCAGTCGCGGCAATCCCATTCTGGGGCTGCTGCGCGGCACCAACCCGGATAATGAAGGCGAACCCGTCCTGGTAAAGGATCTGAATGGGATGCCGTTCACCACCCTGAACTACGCTAACGGTCCCGGCTTCAACGCCGCGTCGGACAAGCAGCCGGAAGGGCCGAAGCAATTTCCGCATCAGCCGAAAAGTGCCGCCGTGAGCGGACCAAGGCCCGACCTGACCAGCGTCGACACAACCGCGCCAGATTACCTGCAGGAAGCCGCGATCCCGTTGCGCAGCGACACCCACAGTGGCGAAGACGTCGCAGTGTTTGCCCGCGGCCCCGGCGCGGCGGCGGTGCACGGATCGCTGGAGCAGAACGTGTTGTTCCACCTGATTGCCCAATCGCAGCCGAGCATCCGTGCGCAGTTGTGCAGGATCGGCAGCTGCAATGCGGATGGAATTCCGGTCGCACTTCCCGCACTGGTCGCGCTGCGCAAAGCGGCTCGCTGACAACGAATCACGCCGGTCCTTGCAAGGCAAAGCCAGCCGATTCACGAGAATGCGCCGGTTTCGTGTAGAATTCGGCGGCTGCGCCGGCGGGATAGCCGTGCGCACGGGCCGCAACGCCCAAATGCCAGATGAGATCGGCACCCGGCAACCCCGTTCGTCACCCGCGCAGCGCTTGAAGGCGCTGCGTTCGTTTAAGACGGTGGGGCCGCTATCAGCGCGCGGCGCGTTGTGGCGAAAATTGACCAAACCACTCGGCAGGCACGGCATGCGCCCGCCGGCTGGACCAGACACCCTTAGCAGAGAACACATCATGGCCAGGCAGAAAGAGCTCAAGCTCTACCGCAATATCGGAATCATCGCCCACATCGACGCGGGCAAGACGACGACCACCGAGCGCGTGCTCTATTACACCGGGCGCAAGCATCAGATCATCGACGTCCATGACACCAAGGACGGCAAGGGCTCCACGACGACCGACTACATGGAGCAGGAGCGCAAGCGCGGCATCACGATCCAGTCCGCCGCTGTCTCCACCGAGTGGAAGGATCACCAGATCAACGTGATCGATACCCCGGGACACGTCGACTTCACCATCGAAGTCAACCGTTCGCTGCGCGTCCTCGACGGCGCCGTGGTGGTATTCGACGGTGTTGCCGGTGTTGAGCCGCAGACCGAAACCAACTGGCGTCTGGCCGACCAGTACAACGTGCCGCGCATGTGCTACGTCAACAAGATGGACCGCATCGGTGCCAGCTTCGAGCATTGCGTGAAAGGCATTCGGGAGCGCCTCGGCGCCAACGCAGTCCTGTGCCAGATTCCGCTGGGCAGCCACGATGAATTCACCGGCATGGCCGACCTGATCGCCAACGTCGGCTACATCTGGCAGAGCGACGACAAGGACAGCACCTGGGAAACCGTGCCGCTGGACGAACTCGCCAACCATCCGAAGATCAAGGCGCTCAGCTCGACCCGCGATCACAAGTGGGTTGCCGATTTGGCGGCACTGCGCGAGGAAGCGATCGAAACCGTGGTCGAGTTCGACGACGCGGCGATGGATGCCTACATCACCAACGGTGAAATACCGTCGATGGAGACGTTGAAGCGTTGCATTCGCACCGGTTGCGTCACCGGCAGGCTGGTCCCGGTTTTCTGTGGTTCCTCGTACCGCAACAAGGGCGTGCAGCAGTTGCTTGACGGCGTCGTCGACTACATGCCGTACCCGGGCGAGAACGGCGGCATCTCGATGGTCGACGTCGACGGTAACATCATCGGCGCGCAGGAAGTGACCGACGAAGCGCCGGCGCGCGCGCTGGCGTTCAAGGTGATCAACGACCAGTTTGGCGCGCTCACGTTTACGCGTGTGTATTCCGGCGTCATCAAGAAGGGCGACACGCTGATGAACGTCACCCGTGGCAAGAAGGAGCGCATCGGCCGTATCGTCGAAGTGCAGGCCAATGCCACCAAGGAAATCGATGAAGTGCGCGCCGGCGACATCTGCGCTTTCGTGTCGCTTAAAGAAACCGAGACCGGCGATACCTTGAGCGACATGTCGTCACCGATCCTGCTTGAGCGGATGCGCTTCCCGGATCCCGTCATCAGCGTGTCGGTCGAGCCGAAGAGCCGCAACGACATCGACAAGATGTCGACGGCGCTCTACAAGATGGTCAAGGCCGATCCGTCCCTGCGCCTGGAAGTGGACGGCGAAACCGGCCAGACCGTGCTCAAGGGCATGGGTGAGTTGCACCTGGAAATCACCATCGACCGCATGCGTACCGAGTTGGGCGTGGAAGCGAACATGGGCAAGCCCAAGGTCAGCTTCCGCGAGGCCTTCGGCGAACGCGTCGAGCACATTTACACGCACAAGAAGCAGTCCGGTGGTTCGGGCCAGTACGCCGAAGTGAAGATGGTGTTCGAGCCGGGCGAGCAGGGTTCGGGCGTTGTGTTCGTCGACGAAATCGTTGGTGGCCGCATCCCGCGCGAGTTCATCCCGTCGGTCGAATACGCCATCAAGACCGAGGCCAACCAGGGCCAGATCGCCGGCTATGAAGTGGTCGACTTCAAGGCACGTCTAATCGACGGCAAGTACCACGACGTCGACTCGTCAGCGCTGGCGTTCGAAATCGCCGGCAAGCAGATGTTCCGCGAGGCTCACAAGATGAGCAAGCCGAAGCTGCTCGAGCCGATGATGAACATCGAGGTTGTTACCGAAGCGGATTACCTCGGCGACATCATCGGCGACATGAACCGTCGCCGCGGCCAGGTCACCGACCAAGGCCAGAAGGGTCCGCAGGCTTTCGTGCAGGGCTTCGTGCCGCTGGCGGAAATGTTCGGCTACATCAACTTCCTGCGTTCCGCGACCAGCGGCCGCGGCAACTTTACGATGATCTTCGATCATTACGCCGAAGTGCCGACCAGCCTGGTAGACAAGCTGATGGAGAAGGAAGCGAAGTAATTCGCTGATCGCTCCCGGCCACGGATGGCCAATCACAACGCCCGCGTCGCATTCTGCGAACGCGGGCGTTGTCGTTTCAGCTCTGGGAGCGAGCATTTCCCGATGTGCAGGTGATGCTGGCGCTGGCACACTCGCGCCCGGCTCGCGTCGATGGGCCGACTCAGCTACGAGATCTACTTGACTCACATGTTCGTAGTCTTCCCGGCAATAGCGATTTATAGACAGCTGGGCAACGAGTCAGGTAAGCCGCGTACAAGCCCAACAGCACTCCGCCCTCCCAGCGCGCAAACTCGCGTTCGCTGATGAAAACGGGCAAACAGGTCAAGGCAACGGCCACCATCACCCAGATGTCGAAGGACAGCAGCGCGGGCGATATCACCAGTCCAGTCTCGCCTGCGGCCAGACCCGAAAGATCCACGCCGATGTGATCACGCGCGCCATCCAGTGCGTTGACGACGGTTGCCTTGTTTTCTACGACCGTGAAACTCTGAATCGCACTCACGACGATCCTCCCGAAAGGTCGCCTTTCAAGCGGGACAGGGGAAAGGACGCGAACTTCATGGCGTAGTCGCGCCTTGTGGGGATGAGAAAAAACTATCAGCGTGGAAAGATCGCACCCGGGCGAGGTTGGTCACTCCGCCACCGTCTAGATCATGCACCGCGGACCATCGATAGCACGCTGCGAGCATCAAGCGTTTTCGCCTTGGCCTGGATTTCCGGCAGGTATCGGGTACTGAGACCTTGAGCTTCCTGCATCGTGCTGGCGTAGGCTTCCTTCAGCATCTGGGTGGAAAGTTTGCGTCCGCCGGCGTAGTAGCGCTTTGCCACGTGGCCTAGTGCGTAGGTGGTGGCAAAGCTCATGCTCGAGCTGACTGCCTGTTTGCCAACGCCACTCAACAATCCCCCTCCGATCTTGCCGAGCAGCCTACTCAACAGCTTGCGACCGGCCTGTTCGAGATACTGCGACGTCAGTCCGACGCCTGCGGTGGCCAGGAAATCCTTCACGTGTCCACTGTCGAGTTCAAAACCGTGCGCCTTGCCGATCCGATAGACCAGCTTCATCTGCAACGGGATGATCGCCATGGTCGAGAGCGTCTCGGGCAGCAACTCGAGTGCACCGTTCACGATGGCGGCATTGAAGATGGCACCATCCAGGTCGGCTTCATCCATCGCAGCTGACACAGGCGGGCCCGACTCCGGGTTTGTTGCACCACTCACCGGCAGCAGGGCAATGGCTTGCGCGGCGTCCTTGAAGGCCGCCGAAGTGCCGGCATCAAGGCCGAGCGCGGCGCTTGCTTCAGCCAGAAAGCGCTGCTCGGCGTCGGAAAGCGCGCCATCTGCGTCACAAACGCAGACCGCCATCTCGTAGGCAAGCCGTTTTGAATCGGGGCTTTCCAACTGTGTAACGACGTCGGGCAGGGTGACGCGCTTCATGAGCACGTCCTGGTAGAGCGTCGAAAGATGCACGGCGTCGGTTTCCTGGAAACCTTCCGCCACGCGTCTGATTTCATCGCGCTCGCGCTCATGCTTCTCGCCGTCCGCGAAGGCGGCGAGCAGGCTTAGTGCAAGAACGGCACGGGTTTCTTCGGGCGACATGTTGACTCTCCAATGATCGATACGGGTTGTTTGAAAGCTTGTGGCGACGAGCGAACGACCCTCAACACTGACGAGGCGGAACCGGGGCTGCTCGCAACCGGGAAGCGTTTCGATGGCGCGACAAGATAGATGATCAACAAGTCACAAAAAAGCAGACAATTGCGCACCATTACATCGGAAAAAGCAAAACATGGGATTGAAGTTCAACTAACGCCACCTTTACTACTTCCTGGTCGTCGCCAAGGAAGGCGGCATGGCACGCGCGGCAGAGCGGCTTGGCATGGCGGTACAGACCGTCAGCGCGCAAGTTCACGAGCTTTAGCGCTCGCTCGGCGTGGCGTTGCTGAAGCCGGCCGGCCGTTGAATGGTCCTGACCGAGGTGGGCAGCGTGGCGATGCAGCAGGCCGAAGAAATATTTCAATTGGGCGAGACACTGGTTCGCACGGTTCGGGATGCAGACGTATCGCCCGGAATGCGTCTGGCGGTCGGCGTGGCGGACAGCGTGCCAAAGTCGGTGGTCTGGCCCCTGGTGCAGCCTGCAATGCGCGACTCGAACCTGCGTGTTTTGATTCATGTCGACGAATTCGACGACCTGCTGGCGGACTTGGTCTTGCACCGGCTTGACGTGGTGCTCGCCGATCGCGCGGCTCCACCCAATCGCAACCTGCGTCCTTATAGTCATGCGCTTGCCGACTCCCCGATCAGTTGGTGGGCTGCGCCTCTTTGGGCGCAAGCGGCACGGCAGGGTTTTCCCAACAGTCTTGCCACTGTCCCGGTACTGCTGCCGACGGCACACTCAGCATTGCGAACGCGCCTGGATGACTGGTTTGCGCGTCATGGTATTCGACCCAACATCTCCGGCGAGTTCGAAGACAGCGCATTGCTCAAGTCGTTTGCTGCCAGCGGCATGGGTGTATTTCCGGCACCGGACATCCTGCACGATGAGTTGACGGCGAGCCATGGCGTTGAGCGCGTCGGGATCTGCAATGGGGTTGAAGAGCGCTTCTTTGCAATCGCCACGGAAAAGAAGGTGATGCATCCGCTGATCGAACGTCTGCTGCCGACGGCGTCGCGAGTGAATGACTGAAAATCGGGCACTCCGTATGGCCGCCGGGGATAGCACGGTGGAGTCCGGCACAGGCCCAGCAATCCGTCGACGAGCGTCTACATGAACTGGAGCGTCTTGTCCTGCGGCGGTCCTGACACGTCGTTGGAAATTCCAGCCAGCTCGCGAGAGTGCAGTGCGGCGACGTAGAGCGCCAGTAGCCACCAGAAAAACAATCCCCACCACGTCGAGTGAAAGGCCAAGTGGGTGTTGATTGGAAACGTCATCGCGACCAGCGCCAACGCGGGTGCGAGTGCTTGCTCGCGTGCAACTGCGGACGCTCGTAGCCATGCGCGCACCGCGAGGGCCGTGCCGATCAACCACAGCAAAAGGCCGACTACACCGGTTTCCGAGAGCACTTCCAGCACGATGTGGTGCGCGTGCGAGGCGCCGGTATTGCCTTTGGTTTCAACGAAGCGGTCACCCTTCGCGGCATACTCGGGATATGCGTAACGGAATCCGCGCGCACCTACGCCTGTCCATGGATGCTCCGCGATCATGGCGCGCGCAGCGCGCCATATGCTGAGCCGGCCGGCCGACGCTTCATCGACCGCTTGCGTGGTGCCTTGCAATGCCAGCAGGGTGCGGTCAATGCGATGGTCGAAGCGATCAGAAAACTTCCATGCGGCAGCGCCGGCAACGAGTAGCGCGATCGCAAGTCCAGCGACCAACGCAAGATAACGACCAACATGGCGCGTCTCACGCCACAACAAGATCGCGCAAACCAAGGCGAATGACAGCCACGCGGCACGCGAACCGGCCATCAGGATTGGCCCGACCAGCGCAACGAAACCGAACGCCAACCCCAATCGGCCAAAGCGTGCGCGCAATGCCAGCAACAGGAATGGCGACAAGGTTGCCAGCACCGGACCGAGCTTCAGATTATCGGCACCAAAAATGCCGGCAAGGCGCTCGCGTTCAGCGCTGCCGGCGATGCTGAAACCCGTAGCCATCTGCACCCATGCATCGATCAGCCAGATCAGGATCACCGCCGCCGTTGCCAACAGCACGCCGCGCAACGAACGGAGGTTCGACAGTCCGGCCACGATGAACAGCGAAAACGGCAGGAAGCGCATCGCACTCGCCGCCGTCGACCAGGTCTTTGTCGGTTGCACCGTATCGAATCCCGACACGACGATCGGCAGCCAGTAACACGCGAACAGTGCCACCACCAACACAAAACCCGGACCACGCAATGTTGTGCTGCGCGCCCGCAAAAGCAGGGCAGCGACAACGAGCAGTGCAATCAACACCGGCAGTTCGGCGAAGCGACCGAGCGGTAGCAATACCACGAACGACGCGATGGCCAGCGCATCCCAAGGCACCGATCGCCAGTCGAATTGCTCGCGAAGGTTCATAACGGTTGCTGATTGGTATTGGCGATCAAACCGAAGACTCAGCCATTACATACCGCTCAGCACGCCCGCGATGGTCGCCGTCATGAACGTCGCCAGCGAGCCGCCGAGAACTGCCTTCAAGCCCATCCGGGCAAGGTCGCCACGACGGCTCGGTGCGAGACCGCCGATGCCGCCGATCTGGATCGCAATCGACGAGAAATTCGCGAAGCCGCAGAGCGCATAGGTTGCGATCAACGCGCTTTTCTCCTGCAACAGCGTCAGGTTCTTGGCGAGGTCGACATAGGCGACGAATTCGTTGATGACCACTTTCTGGCCAATGAAGCTGCCGACCAGGGTCGCGTCCTGCCACGGCACGCCGATCAGCCACGCGAGCGGCGCCAGCACCCAGCCAAATATCGTTTGCAGCGAAAACACCGTCGGCTTGCCGGCCGTCGCGCTCAACCAGGAATTCAATGAACTGCCGGCGTCGCCCCATTCCTTGGTGCCCAGCCACTGGAATGGTGCGTTCAGCAAGGCGATCAATGCAATGAAGGCAAGCAACATCGCGCCGACGTTCAGGGCCAGGCGCAGGCCATCGGCTGCGCCGGTGGCGGCGGCATCAATCACGTTCGCGGTGGTCTTTTCCACTTCCAGTTTTACCGTGCCGCGAGTCAAAGGCTGCTCGGTTTCTGGCATCAGGATTTTCGCCAGCATCAGCGTGGCAGGTGCGGCCATGATGCTGGCGGTCAGCAAATGCGTTGCGAAGAAGATGCGTTGCTCTTCGCTTTCGCCTCCGAGCAGGCCAACATACGCGGCCATCACGGAGCCGGCGATATGGGCCATGCCGCCGACCATCACAGTCATCAATTCGGACTGGGTCATCCGCTCAAGGTACGGCTTGATCGTCAGCGGTGCCTCGGTCTGGCCGATGAAGACGCTGGCGCAGACGCTGGTGGTTTCCGCGCCGGACACGCGCATCACCTTGGTGATCAACCAGGCCATGCCGCGCACGATCATCTGCATGAAGCCGAGGTGATAAAGCACGCCCGTCAGCGCTGCGAAGAAGATGATCGTCGGCAAAACCTGGATTGCGAACACGAAGCCGTTCTTCTGCACATCTACGAAACTGCCGAAGATGAACTCCGAACCAACACGCACGTAGTCGAGCAGGTGCACGAAGCCGGTCGCGATTCCGTCGAAGATTTGTCGCCCCAGCGGCACCTTCAGTACCAGTGCCGCGAAGATGATCTGCATCAACACACCGGTACCGACAAGCTTCCAGTCAACCGCACCGCGGTTTGACGAAAAACACCAGGCAATGCCGATCAGCGAAGCCAGCCCGAACAGTCCAAACGCGATTTGGCCCAAGACTTCCAACATCCTCTCCCCCAGTGTCCGACGACGCGGCCCGATCAAGTCCGCGAGCGTAGTTCAGCGACCGAAGCGCACGCAAGCGCTGGATGGTCGCCCCGCCGCTCGCCGCTTCTTTATTGTTGGCTGTCGCCAATCTGGTCAATCCTTCCATCTCGTCATCCTCGCGTCTTTCAACAGCCAAATGGCTGGTCAAGCGTGAACTCATTTTGATCTGACTTTCCGGTCTGCCCCGGACGGGCCAAGCGTTTAGCAGGACTGCGAATTTTCGCTTCACTTTTCGCGGCTGTCGCCAGACTGGTCAAGCGTTTCACTCGCCTGCCGGCGAGCGCCCCACCTTTCCCCTCGCAGAGAAACGTGGGCAAAAGATGCGCCCTTGGCGGGTCGGTCGTGCGGAGAAGCCGCACGACTGCGCGAGTTGGCTACGGGGTTCGCTGAAGGCGCATCCTAAGCCCCTGCAGCGAACTGGCCGAATCCATTCGGCCACCCTTGCGGGCGCTCCTGCGCCACCTCGCCTCCCCGAATCGGGATACAGGTCAGAGGCACAGCGTAGCTGCGCTGTGCTACTTTTGACCCACCCGCCCGTTCCTTTCGGCAAGTGCTGGACGGATCAGCCGCTTGCGGGCCATGCGATGGATCGCGTGGCTTCGGCTGCGGCACAGGATGTGCCTTCAGCCGAACCCGGCCAGTGCTTGCGTAACCGCGCGGCGCAGCCGCGTGGGCGACAGGCCATCGGGTCGCATCTTTGGCCCACGTTTCTCTGCGACGAGAAAGGTGGGGCGGCGGGCGGCAGCCCGGCGAAACGCTTGACCAATCTGGCGACAGCCAAACAGAAGGAGCGCAAACGGTGAGCATTACGGCAGCGATGATCAAACCGGCGACTTGGGCTGCCGCAACAAGCTCAGCGCGAAGCTGCTGACGACGATTGCGCCGAGCAGCAGCACAGCCCACAGCAGCCATGATTTCCACGGCAATGGCGGAGCCGGTTCCGCGTACGCGGCATCGCCGGAAATGTCAGCGCGTTTGCCGCTGCTGGCGAGTGGCGGCTGCCAGTCGCCGCCGTTACGTTGGCGGATTTCGATCAAGGCCGTGCTGACCGGTGCTTCGCTGCGGCGCTGCGTTGCGCTGCCGACGGCGAGTCGGTACGGGCCTTCGCCTTGGGCAAGGAAAACCAGTCGATCAGGGCGATAGCCGACGCGCAGTTGCGGTGCCTTCGTCAAGGCGGGGCGTGATTCGATGCGCCAATCGCTGGCCCGTTCCTCGCTGAACAATTGAAGTGGATCGTTGACCAGGGCGCTTGCGCCATCGCGCAAGCGAAACGCGGTGATGCCACCACGCGGACGCCACGGTTCGCTTGCATCGGCACGGCTGAAAACCTGCAATGCTGCCACGCTGTTGTTGTCGGTCAAGGCGATGTCGAGGGCCTGCACCGCGAGTGGTGCGGCGGCCGAATACTCGTGTAGGGATCGATCCGGCAGCGAGTTGGTGGCATTGCCTTCGATGTCGATCCATTGCCGTTGCGGACGCGGTTGCGCGGACGCTGCGATGCGTTCGGCGCGCACTTCCAGCCCGGCCGGTGCCTCGCCATCGAGGAAGCGCAGTCGCCAATACGGCAACGCAGCCGGCGGATTCATATCGATGGCACGGCGGACCAATTCGGTGCCGTCGCGGCGCAGTTGCAATACCGTTGCTGCCGGGACCTGGTTGCGCCAGTTTTCGAGATCGTCGCTGGCATCGACGGCGATGCGCAGGCGCAGGTCGCTGGCGCTGGCGGGCCAGTCAAACAGCAAGCGATCCAGCCGGCCGCCATCGCGCACAGCGGCACTGGCATCGAGGATCAGATCCTTGTCGGCCGCCGCCGCGGGGCTGGCGACATCGAGGTTGAGCGTGTGCAGGTGGCCATCGGCATCGCGTTGCAATTGCAGGTGTACCGCATCCGGTGCTGACTTGGTGTCGGTTGCCGGAACGGCGAACAGCGGCAAGCCGACCGTGTCGGAAAGCGCAATCGCGGCAAGATCGACCGGCAACCACGACACCGGCACCGCCACGCCAGCGGCGTTGAACACATCGATGTCGGCGAGCTGCGGATCGCGACTCGCGGCCAGCATCGCGGGTGACAGCTCGACCTGCCAGACACTGGCATCGCCGCTCGTCGTCAGCGGCCAGGCAAATGCGTAATCGGTTTGTGCCGCTTGCACTGTTTCGGCCAACAGCGCGATAAGGGCGAGGATAATTTTCATGGGGACGCATTCTCGGTAGCGGACTTCGCGGGAGCGGGTGCGAGGTAGCCGATCACGGTGCACAGCAGACCATACGCGATGAACGATGCGATGCCGTACAGATTGCCAAGGTGATTGCGATCCACCAGGAGCAACTTGAGCAGCACGATGCCCATCAACACCGCGCCGGCCAGCCACAGCGGACGATTGCCGCGTCGCGATCCGAGGATCCATGCGGCCATGCCGACCAGGCTCCAGACCACGGTAAGGCTGGTCTGCGCGAGCGTGGTCCAAGCCAGCGCCTCGTCCCACGGCACGCCACCCCGCTGGTGTACGCCACGCAATGTCGCGAACGTGATGAAGGCAAAACCAAGCACGACAAGGACGCGCATGCGCTGGACAACGACCGCATGGCCGAATGTCGCGAAACCATCGCCACGCGCGATCAACAACAGGATTGCCAATTGCATCAATTCCAGCGGATTGATGACCGGCACGAACGGCAACGGCACGCTGCTGCCAGGCGCAAACAGGCTGTTGCCGAACACGAGGAACAGCGCGATCAACGACAAACCAGACAGGCTTGGCAGGACCTGCACGAACGCGTGGCCACTCGGCCACGCGATCCAGATCGGCTTCTTGCGCGATAGCGCCGCCAAGGCCAACAGTGGTAATGCTGACAAGGCCCAAGCCCAGCCATCGGCCAGACCAACATCGACTGCAAACCAGCGAAACAGGAACGCCAGCGCCAGCGTCCACGCCCACAACCAGCCGTTGTGAGCGACAACGATGGCGACGCTCGATGCGATCCAGCGCAGCGTCAACGCACCGCCAATCGCGAACGCAAGCCACGCCAACGCGCCCCACTCGGCAAACGGTTGACGATGGTCCTGAGCTTGCTGCATCGCAATCACGATGGCGATGACGAAACCCGCGGCGGCGATCCAGGCATGCAGTGGCCGCTGCCAGCGCCTGTAGACGAATCCGGCTGTGACGATGCTGGCGGCGGTCAATCCAAGCGCGGCATCGGCTTGCGAAAGCGCGGGCACCCAGTGATGAATTTCGTGCAGCCACGCGATCAGCCACCACAGCAATGCCCAGCCATCGAGCAGCCAGACCACGATTGCGCGACCGCTGGCACGACGCAGCATTTCGGCGCTGGCAAACCCGGCGAGCGAGATCAGCAGGGCACCAATCGCGACTCCGTTCAAGATCGGCATTGCGCCATCCGCCGAGTTGCCAAAGGCCCAGGCAGCGCCGGCCAGAAGTTGCAGGGCGTAGCCGCTCCAACGCGGGAAACGACGTTGCTGGCGCAAGCCGAGCCAGACCAGACCGGCACCTTCCAGCGCAAATGTGCACGCGGTTGCGCCCGCGCTCAACGCCAGCGGCACGGAGAGCGTCGCGAAGCCAATCGCGAGGATGGCGTGCGCTTCGCCGATCACACCCAGCGTGGTCCTGCGCAACAGCCACCATGCCAGTGCGGCATAGAGAACGGCGAGGACCAGCGCCGACAGCGCCAGGCCCATCGCATCGCCCCTAAGCAATCCGGCCTGCAAGGCGAACGCAATCAGCGGATTGCCGAACAGCAGGCTGCCTTCGACGATGTCGCGACTGCTCGGCTCGCGTTTGCGCGCATAGAGCAGCGGCACCAATAGGTAGATCACGAAAAACAGGATCAGGAATGGCTCGGTGCTGGCGAACTTTTCCGGCTGGTACGACAGCGCGCCCCACAATGTCGCGACCGCATAGGTGGCCACGAAACCGATCAGGTTCAGCACGCGCCACGGTCGCACCCAGGCGACTGCAAACACGGCCAGATTGAGCA